>CAMHGU010000154.1 GCA_946184715.1 uncultured bacterium
TCAGCTTGACATACGCAACAGCCGAGCGATGATAAACCGTTAGGGCTTATCTATCGGGAAGTTACTTCACGAGAATCTTTCGGCCGCCGGCGATGTAGAATCAAAAATATTAGCCAATTCGGTTATATTACGATTGGTTGCATTATTATCCGAACTTATTTATTTGTAACGAGGCGGTCACTCGCCGGCGAGGACCTTCTCGAGGAGGATGGAGACGTCGTTGCCATCCACGGAGCCGTCGCCATTGATGTCGGCCACTGCCTTCAGCTCAGCCGAGACGCCACCGGCGAGCACCGTCTCGACCAGCATTGACTCGTCGCTGCCATCCACGATCTCATCGCCGTCAAGGTCGCCGGGCACAATCGTACCTTCCATTTCAATCATATTGGAGAAGTCGGCCCAGCCGAGGGCGTTGAGATATGCTTCGGTCGTCCCTTTGGGAATATAGAGCGGCAGTTGCGCGAGCTGTTCATCAGTGAGGCCGAGCGCTACGGTCATAGGCTCGGTGATATGGCTCGTGATCTTTTGCAAGCCGGTGCAACCTTTGAGCGGATTAGGACCTATTGCTTTGACTGAGGCGGGGAAAGATATTTTGGTAAGGGCGGTTTGATTTTTGCAAATATTGCCGGGGATTCGCTCCACTTCATTGCCAAAATTCAGAGAAGTCAATGTGCAATTGGAGAAGAACGGCGAATTAATCGGATTTGCGCTTTTATCCGCACAATTTTTCGCATTCCATTCCACTGTGGTTAGAGTTTCTGGAAATGGTGCATCGCCAATAAGCTTCACCGATGCCGGAATCGTGATATGGGTGATTAGATTGCAGCCCTTAAAAGCCCAGGAGTCGATTGATTCTACCGAATTCCCGAGGGCTATCGAAGCTATATCTCGACAATTTAAAAAAGCAGATCTCCCTATCGAGGTGACGGAGTTGGGAATGGTGACGGCCTGCAGACCGGTGAGTTCGAATGCTGCATCTCCTATTATTTCCAATGATGAGGGCAAGTCGATGCTTGTAATACCTTTGCATTTGGAAAACGCATAATTGCCGATGGTGTTGACTGCGCTACCGAGCGTCACGTCCTTCAGCTTTTGGCATCCCCGAAACGCTGCTCCGGCAATGGTGGTCGCTGAATTGGGGATAACTAACTCTTCAATGTCGTTATATGCAAACGCCGATGCTCCGATGTATTCTACCGAAGTGCCTAATGTTAATCTTTCAATATGGCAATACTCGAAAGCATAATCCCCAATGTGCTTAACCGAATTGGGAACTGTCAAAGATTTTATTCGGGTATAATCACATAGATAAGAGGGGATACCCCTCACTTCATCGCCTATAGTGAATGACAATGGCAATGTTATGGGGCTCTCCGGATTAACATTGAAAGGCGGTGGGCATCCGTCACAATAATCCAAGTCCAAGTATGAAATAAAGTTGTTACAGCTTACCGCATTCCATGTAACAGTTGAAAGACTCGTACATCCCTTAAACACGTTAAGCCCTAATGATTCAAGCGTAGTCGGAACGGTCAAATCGGTCAGATTCGAACAACCGCTGAAGGCTTCCGCCCCAACTGCTGTTACACCCTCCGGAATGCATAAGCTGGTAAGTTTATAGCAGTACGAAAAAGCTTCTTTCGGTATTATAGTGACCGCCTTAGGCCAAAAGTCTAAATCGGTTATCGAGCAACATTGAAAAACTCCTTCTCCGATGCTCTTTACTGAATTAGGGATTGTGATGCTGCTAAGGCTACATCCGTAAAATGCGTATTTGCCAATAGATTTGACTGACGATGGCAAAGTAACTGATGTGATATCGTTGCATCCTATGAAAGCGCAGTCTTTAATTTCAGTAATGCCATCCGGAATCTCAAGCGAGGTAATCTTCTTGGTTCCTAAATACAATGTGGCATAAGTATTGTCGCAAGGATTAGAGCCTAGTGACGGTAAAGTTCTATCCGGTTTCTTCGTTTCGAATCTGATTCCGCACCATTTGGCTATATCGGTGGTTTTGACATATTTAAGGTTGGAACAGTATTGAAATGCGTCTGCCCCAATATATAGGTTGGAATGAGGGTCAATTGATATTTCTATCAGCCCTTTACACTCGCTGAATGCATCATTTCCTATAGAAGCTACTGATTTAGGGATATCAAGACTGTTAATTCCATTACATCTATAAAACGCATAATTTCCGATGGAAGAAACGGAGTTAGGTATTTCGATGCCGGTCAGCGCCACACATGCGGTAAAGGCATAATCTTGAATATCCTTAATTGAATTTGGGAGCGACACACTCGTAAGGCGGTCGCATTGATAGAATGCGTAATTACCGATTGATGTCACAGGATAAGTGTCATTACCCAGAGAAATACTCTCGGGAATGGTGATATCACCTATATATCGCGAAGAATTATAATAAGCACTTTCCCCATAGGTGACAGAGGCTTCTCCATTCTCAATGTTATAGAATATGTCGTCAATCGTGACATAGGCGTTGGCTGTCAATGCTATGGATAAGAGCACAACCGCAATTGATATTATACGTTTCATATTATTTACTTTAGAGGTTTTATTTTTGGTTATATTTCGTCCCAGCATAATCCGTTGAATATCCAGCAGCGAGCCACTGCTCCGATAGTTATATTATCCCCCTTTAGGGTAATAGTCCCTGTGGTGTCGTTGACAAGTTTACCTCCTCTGAAGCATAGCACGCTTCCGGCTCCGACGACAACCTGGCTTGAGGTGAGATTGACAGGCGAGTCAATGACAAAAAAGCTGTCGGCAACTGCTAAATCCTGCTCCGTCATAATTATAAGAGTTAATGTGTTGCTATTACACCGCAAATATAATAATCAGGAGACACAAAAACAAAGATTCATAATTAATATTTACGAAACCGCTGATTCCCGGCGATTATATGGTTGAGCAAACGAAAAATAAACTTCAGCCGTGCATTACGGATGAGATTGTTTTCAGAGTTGAGCACATCGTTCAAAAATAATGTGGCACGGAAAAGCGCAAATAAATTTGGCTTTTCGCTCGACGTGCACTAAATTTGCAAAAGTAAAATCTGATAGCTATGGCAGAAACAATCAAACTCGACCGTATGCTCGCACGCCGCCTCCTGAGCGTCAGTGCAATCAAACTTCAGCCCGGCAGCCCCTTCGTGTGGCGCACGGGGTGGAACTCGCCCATATATACCGACAACCGCTCGGTGCTCTCCTATCCGCTATTGCGCAACTTCATCAAGATAGAGCTGGCGCGCACCATCATTGAGAACTTCAACGATGTGGAGGTGGTGGCTACCGTAGCCACCGGCGCTATCGCTATCGGCGCCATAGTGGCCGACGTCATGGGACTGCCTTTCGTGTATGTGCGCTCGCACCCCAAAGACCACGGCCTCGAGAATGTGATTGAAGGCAACATCAAGCCGGGCCAGAAGGTGGTGGTGCTCGAAGACACCGTCACCACCGGCGCCAATCTCGTCAAAGCCGTGGAGGACGTCACCTTCGCCGGTGGCAATGTGATAGGTATGACATCAATCATCAACTACGGCTTCCCGATGGCCGAGGCTCGAGTGCAAGCCACAAAGCTCAAGCTCATCTCCCTCACCAATTATCGCGCCATCCTCGATGAGGCTCTCGCCACCAAATTCATCAACAAGGCCGATATGAAAGAGCTCGAGCGTTGGCACTCCGACCCCGAGAATTGGACCGTGGAAGAAGAACTCTAACCCACCTTGAACATTACGTTATGGCACAGTATAAAAGCGAAGCAGCCAAGATAGCATTCGACATCGACACAGTATTCGCCAAGCTCTCCTCGCCCGAGGCCCTCGGCAAGATGGTGGCCCTGCTGCCGCCGGAGGCGCAAGAGAAAATGAAGGACGTGGAGTTCACGCCCGAAGGCATCTCGTTCAAATACAACGGTATGGGCCCGTTCACGCTTGCCCTCACCGAGACCTCGGCCCCGCGCCGCATCGTATATGGCGCCAAGTCGTCGCCCGTGCCCTTCGGCCTCAGCGTTGACCTCTCGCCGCTCGACGACGGCAACACCGAGGGCGTCGTCACCGCCGACCTCGAGATTCCCGTATTCCTCAAGGCGATGATCAGCGGGCCGCTCACCAAAGGAATGGAGAAGGTGGCCACACTGCTGGCGATGATTCCCTACGACAAGCTATAATGACGCGCGTAGGCATCCTTTCCGATACACACGCATGGTGGGACGACCGCTATGCGTTATATTTCGCCTCCTGCGATGAGATATGGCACGCCGGCGACATCGGCAACGACCTTGTGGCCGACCGCCTGGCCGCCATCGCTCCCCTCCGCGCCGTCCACGGCAACATCGACGGCCAGTCGCTGCGCCGCCGCTTCCCCGCCACCCTCACCTTCGAGGTGGAGGGCCTGCGTGTGGCTATGCTACACATCGGCGGCCGTCCCGGCCGCTACGAAGCCGCCGCCCGCGCCCTCCTCGCCTCCTATCGCCCCAACATCCTCGTGGCCGGACACTCCCATATCCTCAAAATCGCCCACGACCCCGCCTTCAACTGCCTATTCATCAATCCCGGCGCCGCCGGACGCCAAGGCTGGCAAACCGTCAGCACCCTCGTCCGCCTCACCCTCGATGCCGGCCGCCCCCTCGATTGCGAAGTCATAGAGCTCGCCAAGCCCACCTCTCCCGCCCGGTAAGGTGACGTGCTCGCCCTGTAAGCCATACGGAATTCATAAAAATTTATAAATTGGGGGCTTGCTTGGCAGTTTTTTATTACTTTTGCCCTGACTAAAACCTTACTGTGATGAAAACGAAACTGATGATACTCTCGATAGCCGCCCTGATGCTGGTGGCTATGGCATCATGCAAAAGCAATGAGGCCAACTATCGCAAAGCGTACGAAACCACCAAGCAGGCTATCAAGAATAAGAGCCAAACCGACCCTGAGATTCTGGCCAAGATGGAGGCCGAGAAGCGCGGCCGCGAGGCCGTGGTGGGCGGCGACTCTATCCGCGTGAAGACGGAGTTTCTTACGCTCGTCGATGGGCAGAACGGTGAGCATATCGCCCACGACTACGGCGTGTGTGTAGGGATGTTTAAGCAGATTTTCAACGCCCGCATGCAGCGCGACCGCCTCAAGAAGCGCGGCAACGACGCCTATATCGTGAAGAACAACGATGGCGACCACTACGTGATAATGAAGGGCTTCGACGACGTGAACGATGCCGCGGCCTATCTCAAGACGCTCTCCACAGGCGAGAAGCTCCCCATCGAGCCTTTCATCCTCTCGGTAGGCAAGTACTGAGCTTGAAACGCTACTGAGATATCGGATTACTCGGAGTAATCACAGTAATCGGATTGGCTGGATTGATATGAGGGCTCGCGGTTGCGAGCGGCAACGACGAAGGCGAGCCTCCACACCGGAGGCTCGCCTTCGTATAGGGGTTGAAGATAGGATTGTCACTTGGCCGGCTCTACGCCGTTGCGGTGGAGCCAGCTGCGGAAGATGTCGGCATAGACGGGGG
>CAMHGU010000155.1 GCA_946184715.1 uncultured bacterium
GGAGCCTCGGTATCGGCCACGGCTTTCTCCTCATCGTAGGCGAGCATCTGCACGCCGCTCACCTGGTTGCTGAAGTACTTGCCGGTGGCGGGCTCGGAGGCGTACACGGCTATGGAGGTGGTGACGTCGCTGCCCGCGACATTATAGTCGGGGACGATGCAATCCACCGCGAAGCGGCCGGCAGTAGCCGTGGCTGAGAAGGTGCCGAGCACATCGTTCTGCACCTGAGCGGCTACGGGGTCGGTCGAGGAGTCGAGGGAAAGGGTCTTGAAGGTGTGGGAAGCATCGTAGATGGTCACCCATACCTTGCCATTGAAGTCGGTATCGACGGTGCCGTCGGCTTTATTGACAGTGCCTTCCACCGTAGTGGCCGAAAGCGGATAGATAGCTGCCGACTCGGGAGCCTCATCGCCGATGGCGCTGACGGTAATCTGCTTGCGCGGGAAGATGGCGCGCATAGCGGGGTCACCGAAGAGCAGGAAGTTGAGCTTGTTGAGGCTCGGCTTCACGAAGGAGCATTTGGCCCTCATCACGGCATCGCCCACGGTGGGGAAGGAGCCGTCGTCGAGCGGGGTCAGCAGGGCGGTGATAAACGCGCGGTTGAGCATATCGTTCTCGGTAGCATATACTGTGCGAGTGGAGGCCAGCAGGGCGATAGCGCCGCCATCGGGCTGATGGAACATCGCCTCGGCGATACCGCGCTGATTGGAATCGTAGGCGGCCACGTCGCAGGTGGCGAGCGAGAAGATAGGCACATAGGGCATCGGGGTGTTCTTCACGTCTTCGTGGCCCCAGAATTTGGCGGTCTTTGTGATGTAGGTGGGACCGCCGTGGCCTATATATGTGGTGAAGAACTGGCCATCCTTGAAGAGCTGCTTGGCGCGAGCCTTAGCATCGGCGGCCACGCCCGAGGCGTTGCTGTTGAAATCCTCGATATATATTTT
This sequence comes from uncultured bacterium, assembly GCA_946184715.1. GTDB lineage: Bacteria > Bacteroidota > Bacteroidia > Bacteroidales > Muribaculaceae > CAMHGU01. The sequence goes on from CAMHGU010000155.1 coordinate 945, forward strand.
ATTGAGGTGTAGATTCAGATTGAGTTGGTCGGTCATCATCTGCCCTATCAGCTCGGCCTGGATAGAGAAGAGGTCGCTCTCGCCTTCGTCGGCGATGATAAGGGCATTGTTGCGCCAGGGCTTATCCTCGGCCTGAGCCACATAGGCGAGCAGCTTATCGACAGCCGACTTGGCTTCGGCATAAGTGACCACCGGGAAGCGTCCTATGCGGATACGCACATAATCGGAGGTGATGCTTGCGCCGGAATAGTCGTCGAGCATTCCGTAGAAGTCGTCGGTGGTGAACGATTCGGTCTCGTTGCTCGACGCGTTGCTCTGATAGGTGAGCAGGCGGAGATTGGTCTGCACGCCGGTCACGTTACGGTTGTCGAAGGAGCCGCCGCCGAAGAAGAGCAGGTAGCGGAACTTCTCGGGGTCGCGGTCGTAGAACATCTTGGCCATGCGGCGATAAGCCGAGGGGTCGGGGGTGCCGGCCGCAAACTCGTTAATAACCTGGTCGCCATCGACTACTGCCACGTCGAGGCCATCGGCTGTGCGGTGATACTCGGCGATGCGCTCGGCCTGGTCCATAAATTCGGGCACCGAGATGATGAGCATATCGGGGGTGGCGAGGCCGTGGAGGTCCTGATTAGGGACCTCAGCCACGTATTTCACGGTGCGCTGAGTGGCCGTGGGGTCGAAGGCTACGAATTGTGTCCACGAGCGCGACATTCCGGGCGTGAAGCTACCGAGATATCCCTCGCCATCGGCGGTGTACTCAAGGGTGTACTCCACAGGAGCTGTAGCATCAGAGATGTCCCACACGCGGAACTGGTCGTTGTTGCCGAGGATGTCGATGCGCGAGGTGGCGGCGTCGAGGCCTTGCACGTAGATGCGCTGCATCGGGTATTTCCTTACGGAGTTAGTGTGCTTAAACGTCAGCGTGACGTAGTCGAGCAGCGCATAGCGCACGGCGCCCGAGGAGGTAAACTGCAAGGCGATGTCGGCCGTGCCGGCGGGCGCGTCAAGGGTGAACGTGGCGCGCGGGAAGCCCTGCTTGTAGATATCGTAGTCGCTTAGAGCGCGGAATACGTTGGTCGACGACAGGAACTCGATATTCTGGCCGTTGAGGGTGGCTGAGAGCGTGCCCTGCGAAGTGGAGTTGTACATCAGGCTCGAATAGAGCGTGACGGGCTGCGTGGCGTCGGCATCGCGGAGCGGCATTGTGAGCCGGTAGCTGAGGTCGGGGGCAAACGATTCGCCGGTGAAGAGCTTACCGGTAGAGCCCACGTTGTTGAGCTCCAGCTCGTGAAGGGTGAAATCGAACGACGACGTGATAGCCGTGGTGCCGGTATTGGCGTTGGTGACCACGTTCACTCCGGTGTCGCTATAATCGCCATCGTCGCTGAGCATATAGTAGCCGTAGGAGCTATAGGGGTTCATCTGGCTCGAGTGATACGGGTTTTCCGATACGGTAGCGCCCGAGAGCCCGTTGTTGGCCGAGATGGCATAGAATATAATCTTGTCAGAAAGCCGAAGCATAGGCACCTGGGCCACGTCGTCGGGCACCTCTTCGGAGAGCACCTCGGGAATCATCTTACCGCCGCGCCCGAACACGTGCACCTTAGCGGGGTCGCTGAAGCCCCACTCGCGCAGCTGGTCGTAGCTTATCTGCGTGATGCCCGTGGTATCGACGCTGACCTTGACCCAATGGCCGCGCGCAAGCTTGGAATGGCTCGCAAAGAAGCCCGGCAGGGCCGATGCGGTAATCGCTGCGCCAATGAAGCATATCATTGCCAGCAAGCGTAATGTCATCTGTTTTGTTTTCATATCCTATAGTTTAGTTTTGTTACTTGATTTTACATTTCAACAAGCGCTCCTCGCGGGCCATAGCCGTGATTACCATCTCAGGCTTCAGCGTTATGGGCCGAAACGGGGAGCCGCTGAATACGATGTCGCCCATCTTGAACGTAAAGTAGCTGCTGGCGAAGCTCACCAGCTCGGCCGGCGAGTGAGCCAGAGAGGCTGCGGCAAGCTCACACTGCCGCTCGCCATCGATGCTGAACGAGACCGGCTCAGCGGGGTCCCACTCGGCTATCGGTACGAATTGGCCCACCACGGCGGCTCCGTCGAAGGCACCGTTGAGCCGTTCCGGTTCCATTCCCACAGCCTTGATAGCCATCGCGGGAGCCACGGCGCCGATATAGCGCGGTGCGAAACGCGGCGCTATCGTCTTGCCAATACGGTCGATGCGGAAAGCCAGCTGGAACGTAGCCTCGAAGCTCTCGGCAAACGCCGGCATAAAGAACGGCTTGCCCTGCAGCAACAGCGACGAATCGGGCATCACATAGGCCGTGAGGCTCGCCTCGCCGGCCACATTGCTGTCAAATGCTACCACTTTCATCGCGCTCAAGAGTATCGATGCCACGGCGGGCATCCATTCGGTTATACATCACTGCAAGATGCGAATATATCGAGGTGTTCTGCACCACCACATCGTCGGCAGCTTTGATGCGGAACGGCGTGAAGTTCCATATCGCGCGGATACCGCCGCCGATAAGCGCATCGGCCGCCTCCTGGGCATTCTCCACAGGCACGGCGAGCACGCCCACCTCGGCTTCGTACTCCGCCTGCCGCTGCCGCAACTCCGACACGTGATAGATGGGCACGCCCGAGATGCTGGTGCCTATGCGCAGCGGATTCACGTCGAAACCCGCTACGATGTGCAGGCCGTACTGGGCCAAGCCCGAGTCCTGTATCAAAGCGGCACCGAGGCTGCCCACGCCCATCATAAACGTGTTGTGACGGCGCTTGAAGCCAAGGAAGTCGGTAAGCACGCGCACGAGGTCTTTCACCTCATAGCCTATGCGGGTGCGACCGCGCAGATTTAAGAACGACAGGTCCTTGGCTATCTGCGAGGCATCGACCTTGATGGCCTTGGCTATACGTGTCGATGACACATACTCCACGCCCTGCGCGCTCAGCAGATTCACGTAGGCCAAGTACCACGGCAATCGGCGCAGCGTAGGTTCGGGCAATGCTATGTGACGAAGTTCGCTCATCGTTAAGCCCGCAAGTATTCACATTACTTGCAGCTTACAAAATTAGCAATTAATCGGCAATTAGCAAAAAATAGTGACTATAGTAGCTATAAAGAATAAAGAAGGAAGGCTCAGCGGAGAAGGCGGCTGAGGAGGCGAGGAATGAAGCTCAGATGCTGCAAAGTGGCGGTAATCACGCCGTAGTGGCGGCACATAAGGCGGTAGCGCTCCCACAGGGAGGCGCGGTGGTGGGCCGTGGTGGTGCCTCCATCGAGGAAGTGAATGATGGGCTCATCGCCGAGATAATAGATGGCATCGGCCTGCGCTTCACCGTTATCGATAAGGCGCTGGGCCTCTTTGAGGCACTTGAGACACCAATCGTAGTCGGCCGAGTAGCGATAGTTCAGGTCGTAGAGCGGCGCGATGGCGCGCTTCACGACAAACGCCTGGTGGCACACGAGCATACCACGCTTGAAATCGCGCCACGACAGCCGCTCGGGAGCCGTCAGGTGGCGATGCCCCGTCACTTGGCGCTGCTCATCCACGATATCGGTCTGTCCATAGGCTATGAGGGGGCGCTCACGGCGGAGTACGTCAACGATGCGGGCAAGACAGTCGCTATCGGCGAAGGCATCGCCAGCGTTGAGAAACATCACATAGTCGCCCTCAGCCAGCCGCAGCGCCTTGTTCATCGCATCGTAGATGCCACGGTCGGGTTCCGACACCACCCGCACCGCGTCGGTGCCGCCGGCTTCCACGAGCCGCAGGGTGTCGTCGGTCGAAGCGCCATCCACTATCAGGTGCTCAAAAGCAGGCTGCTCCGCAGCGGCGGGCACGCGCTGGCTCGCCACGCTGCGCAGCGTGGCACCTATCACCGCCGAAGCGTTGTAGGTGATCGTCACTATACTGAGAATAGGCTGTTTCATCACCCCAAAGGTAGATATTTTGCGGCGGAGAGCGAAATTTTCGTCAAAAAAAACCACCACTTTCCCCTCAAATGCAACAGCCGATTGAAATTCACTTTTTTATTGTATATTTGCAACCGAAAGAGTAACTGAAATGAACAACGCAGATTTTTGGGCATCAATCAGAGCTATCATCAATGAGGGCTTTACAGCTGAAGGTCTGCAACAACTTGATATTTATGCGACAGAATTTATCAGCCGACGATTGGTTTATAAACGATTTTCACCGCACGAACAGTATGGCTGCGCAGCGGGAGGTATGGCAAATGTCGTTGCGACCCTCCTCGCGGGAGCAGAAGCTGGCTCAGATAGCGAGCATCAAGCAGCACTCGATGATTTCAAAGCCGAACGACAATCAGCAGCGCGCCAAGAAATAGCAATCGAGCAATGGTCGAAGCGCGTAAAGCTATGGACAGAAAGAGTTGACGACACACTCCCACAAACCCTCGGAGCCCAGATAGCCGAAGGTGGGGAGGCTAAAGTATATGACCACGGTACGACCCTTATCAAATCGATTGGCCTTGATTATTTCATCCAACCTATTTTTGCGCTCGACCGTATCTC
>CAMHGU010000156.1 GCA_946184715.1 uncultured bacterium
AAGAGAGTCATTGGCATTGGCTATCACAATGAAAGCGCAAATTTACGCAGGAATTGCGACTTACGCACTATCCTTCGACGTATGGCTGTATAATGCCGCCGAAGGCTTTGGAATAGAACAGGATAATGCGTAACTTTGCCGATGAGGTGGACTTTCCACATTATTAATGGCTATGCGAGAGGCGACGTTCAGATTTAAGCGATTTGCGGTGCTCAACGACCGCGCAGCGATGAAGGTGGGCACCGACGGGGTGCTGCTCGGAGCGTGGTGCCCGGAGCCGGAAGGCGTTGAAGACCGCGCGCCGCGGGTGCTCGATGTGGGCACCGGCAGCGGGCTTATCGCGCTGATGCTGGCGCAGCGATGCCCCACGGCGGCAATCGATGCCATCGATATCGACCCTGAGGCCGTGGCCGAGGCGCGCGCCAACGTGGCCAATTCCCCCTGGGCGGAGCGTATAGCGGTAGCCAAGGCCGACTTCGCCACTATGGCCTTGGAGGCCGAGCGCTACGACTTGGTGGTGTCCAATCCGCCGTTCTTCGTGGGACTGCAGTCGCCCGACGCGCGGCGCGCGCAGGCCCGCAGCTCGGCGTCGCTGGCGCCGCGGCAGCTTGTGGCGCAGGCAGCCGCGATGCTCCGGCCGGGCGGACGCTTAGCCGTGGTGTACCCGCAAGCGATGAAGCCGGAGCTGACGGCCCTGGCCATCGAGCACGGCCTGTCGGTAGAGCGCGTGACCGACGTGGCCACACGTCCCGGCCTGCCGCCCAAGCGCTTCCTGGCCGCCTTCCGCAAAGGCCCGGTGCCGGCCCCCCTCTTCGACACCCTCACCCTCGAAGCCCCCGACCACACCCGCTCCCCACAATACACCGCCCTCACCGCCGCCTTCTACCTCTGACCACTCCCATCCCGCACGATATGGCGACATTCCCGTGGTGCGCGCGGGAGGCTGCCGTGGTGGGGTTTGTGGGAAAAATGGCGACATTTTTGGAAAAATGGGGGCTTAGCGTTTTATCTTTCGGTATAAATCATTAACTTTGCGATAATGGAGTGCCGCGGGCCGCAAGGTCACGCCAAGCGCTCGTAATGAAGAAGAAACCAACTAAAGCTGTTATGGCAAAAAATACCAAGAAAGAACGCATTGTGATAGTGGGTGGCGGCTTTGCCGGCATCAACTTCGCAAAGAAGATTGACAAGGAGCGTTACGACGTGACGCTTATCGACAAGAACAATTTCCACTCGTTCCCGCCGCTGTTTTATCAGATCGCGTCGTCGGGTCTTGAATCGAGCAGTATCGCTTTCCCGTTCCGCCGCGAGATGCGGAAGATCAAGCAGGTGAAATATCAGATGGGGCAGGTGAAGCGTGTTGACCCGGTAGCCAAGACTGTCAGCACCCAGTTCAAGACTATTCCTTACGACCATCTGATAATCGCCGCGGGCACCACCAACAACTACTTCGGCATTCCTAACCTTCGCGAGAGCGTGTACACGCTCAAGTCGATGAGCGAGGCGCTGCGCTTGAAGAGTGTGATTCTTGACCGTATGGAGCGCGCCACGCTGATGGACGATGTGGAGGAGCGCCGCAAGATGCTCTCCTTTGTGGTGGTGGGCGCCGGGCCTACGGGCGTGGAGATTGCCGGTGCTATAGGCGAGATGAAGCGCTATATCCTCAAGCGCGAGTATCCAGAGATTGAGCAGGACGACCTCTCCATCACTATCATCGAGGGCGCCGACCGTGTGCTCCGCACTATGAGTGAGAAGTCGTCGGTGAAAGCGCTCGAGTATCTGGGCCACTTGATGGTCGATGTGCGCCTCAACGTGCAGATGAAGAGCTACGAGGACAAGGTGGCCACCATCGTTGTCGATGGCAAGGAGGAGAAGCTCTACGCCGAGACCCTGATATGGACCGCCGGCATCACGTCGATCGTCATCGACGGCTTCCCCGAAGAGGTGTACGGCCCCGGTCATCGCTTCATCGTGGACGATTACAACCGCGTGAAGGGCTGCGATGGCGTGTACGCTATGGGCGATATCGCCTACCTTACCGCTCCCGGTTGGGAGCGCGGCTATCCGCAGCTGGCGCAAGTGGCGATACAGCAAGCCTGCAACTTGGCCAAGAACTTCAACTGCGGCAGCTTCGAGCACCCGTTCAGCTACGTGGATAAAGGCACGATGGCCACAATAGGCCGCAACCGCGCCGTGGCTGACCTGAAGCATACCCACTTCTACGGCCGCCCGGCCTGGTTTATGTGGATGTTTATCCACCTGATTTCCATCCTCGGCATGCGCAACAAGATCAACGTGCTCCTCAACTGGGTGTGGGCCTACTTCACCTACAGCACCTCGCTGCGCCTGCTCGAGCTTCCCTCGAAGTGGCCTAAGCGCCGCCGCTGGGAGATGGAGGAAGATTAATCGGTATATAATCATCGAAAGAGAATATAGATGTCGAAACGAATCACTCTCGCCGCGCTGGCCCTCGCGCTGATAGTAGCCACCGGCTGCGGCTCCGGCAAGGGCAATAGCAAGAACTCCAAGGTCAATACGATCGTGGAGAAGACCGGTATGGCATCGCAGTATCGCAAGACCCGCAAGATTGTGAAAGAGCTTGAGGGCGAGTGGACCGTGCTCACCGTGGCCGGCAAGAAGGTGACAATGGACGAGCCTCCTTACTTGATCTTCGAGACCGGCAGCGGCCGCCTCTACGGCTCGCTGGGCTGCAACGTGGTCAACGGCCAGTTTACCTCAGCGGCCGAGAGCAAAGGGCTGCACTTCGACGAGCTGATATCGGGCAACGCGGCCTGCGCTTTCTCCCGCACCGAGACCCAGATTGCCAACGCCCTTAAGCAGACCTATCAATACTCCATCGCCAATGCCGATGGCGGCGACCAGGCTATCCTCACGCTCAAGAGCAAGAGCGGCTCGGCGCTGATGACTCTCAAGCAGCATAGCCTGAGCGTGGTCAACGGCGCGTGGACTGTGACCGAAATCGACGGCACCCGGCTCAACGACGAGTCGGTGCGCATCGTTATCGACGTGCAGGAGCGCCATCTTCACGGCAATGCCGGCTGCAACCTTATCAACGGCGAGGTGATTCTCGATGCCAATAAGGACAACTGCCTGCAGTTTGCCGGCATCACAGCCACCAAGAAGGCGTGCCCCGACCTCACCACCCAGACCGCCCTGCTCGTGGCCCTCGAAGAGGTGGAGTACTACAAGAAGCGCAACTCCAGCGAGATAGAACTGCTCGACGTCAATCGTCGGCCGCTCGTGCTGCTCCGCCGCCTGCCGCTGATGAAATAGGACAGGGCACCTTAATAAGAATTTCAACATTAACCTAATAAAACAATACTACCGAATGAAAGACGAACAGTTATTGAAAGAAGTGACCGAGAAAGCCACCAAGTGGCTCGCTCCGGAGTATGACGCCGAGACCCGCGCCGAAGTGCAGGCGATGCTCGACGCCGACGACAAGACCCAGCTCATCGAGTCGTTCTACAAAGACCTCGAGTTCGGCACCGGCGGTCTGCGCGGCATCATGGGCGCCGGCTCCAACCGTATGAACATCTACACCGTGGGCTCCGCCACGCAAGGCCTTGCCAACTATCTCAACGTGGCCTTCAAGGACCTGGGTCGCCAGATTAGCGTGGTCGTAGGTCACGACGTGCGCAACAACAGCCGCAAGTTTGCCGAAATCGTGGCAGCCATCTTCTCAGCCAACGGCATCAAGGTGTATCTCTGGGATTCGTTCCGCCCCACGCCCGAGACGTCGTTCGCCATCCGCGAGCTCAAGTGCCAGAGCGGTGTCAACATCACCGCCTCCCACAACCCCAAGGAGTACAACGGCTACAAGGCCTATTGGGACGATGGCGCACAGGTAATCGCGCCCCACGATGTGAACATCATCGACTATGTGAACCGCATCAAGTCGGTAAGCGAAATCAAATTTGAGGCCGTGCCCGAGAACATTGAGATCATCGGCAAAGAGCTCGATGAGAAGTTCCTCGCCCGCATCAAGACCCTCTCGCTGAGCCCCGACGTGATTGCCCGCCAGCACGACCTGAAGATTGTGTACACGCCTATCCACGGCACCGGCCGCGAGCTCGTGCCGCAGTCGCTCAAGAACTACGGCTTCACCAACATCATCCACGTGCCCGAGCAGGACATCCCCGATGGCAACTTCCCCACCGTCGATTCGCCCAACCCCGAGAACGCCCCCGCTATGGCTATGGCAGTGGAGAAAGCTAAAGAGACCGATGCCGACATCATTATGGCCTCCGACCCCGACGCCGACCGCATCGGCGTGGTAATTCGCGACGACAAGGGCGGATATGTGCCCGTCAACGGCAACCAGATCCAGTTCATCTTCAACAACTACCTCATCCAGCGCAATAAAGAGCTCGGCCGCCTCACCGGCAACGAATATATCGTGAAGACTATCGTCACCACCGAGCTTATCAAAGACATCGCTGATGCACAGGGCGTGAAGATGTACGACTGCTTCACCGGCTTCAAGTGGATTGCCACCGTAATCCGCGAGAACGAAGGCAAGGCTCGCTACCTCGGCGGCGGCGAAGAGAGCTTCGGCTACCTCGCTGCTGATTTCATCCGCGACAAGGACTCCGTATCGGCTATCTCGCTTATGGCCGAAATCTGCGCCTGGGCTAAGGACCAGGGCAAGACGATGCTCGATATGATTAAGGAGACCTACGTCAAGTACGGCTACTCCAAGGAGCAGGGCATCTCGCTCGTGCGTCAAGGCAAGTCGGGCGCCGAGGAGATTGCCGCCCTGATGGTGAAGTTCCGCGAGAACCCGCCGGCAGCTATCGCAGGCTCCCCCGTGGTAATCCTCAAAGACTTCCTCAAGCTCGAGCAGACCGACCTCCGCACCGGCGAGAAGACCAAGCTTGAGATGCCGGCCACGAGCAACGTGCTCCAGTACTTCTGCGCCGATGGCACCAAGGTGTCGGTGCGCCCCTCGGGCACAGAGCCTAAGATCAAGTTCTACATCGAGGTGAAGGACAAGATGACCTCCCCCGAGCAGTTCGATGACTGCGAAGCTCGCGCCACCGCCAAGCTCGCCGTCATCCGCAAGGAGTTCGGCTGCGACTGATTGAATAGCATAACCCGATAATAAAGCGAGCGCGCTGCCCGGCGGTAGCGCGCTCGCCTTCTACTTGCCTCGCCCGCTCGTGAAATCTCTACGGACTTATAGGACTAATGGATATGGCTGCGCGGCGGCTTTGGGTTTCTACGGACTTAAAGGACTGAAGGACTGGCTACGCGGCGGCAACCCGCAAGGGTTGCGATGACGATTAACCGTAGGTTGAG
>CAMHGU010000157.1 GCA_946184715.1 uncultured bacterium
CTTGCGCAAGCCCGAAGAGAATAAATTTATTCGGTGGTTTCGGCGATTATTTGTAATTTTGTACCGCTGAAAATACGAAACATCAACATAATGGATAAGATAAGCTACGCATTAGGCCTGAGTATGGGCCACAACTTCCGCCAGACAGGTATCGACGTGCTCAACGTGGAGGACTTCGCAGCCGGCATCAGCGCGGTTTACAGCAATGAGAAGCCCGCCATCAGCTACGAGGAGGCCAAGGACATAGTGGCCAAGTTCTTCGAGGAGCTGCAGCAGAAGCAGTATCGCCAAAACCGCGAGCTGGGGCAGAAATTCCTTGAGGAGAATAAGAAAGACCCCGAGGTGAAGGTGACCCCGAGCGGCTTGCAGTACAAGATAATCAAGCAGGGCGAAGGCCCGAAGCCCCGCGCCGACCAGAAGGTGACGGTGCACTATGCCGGGCGCCTCATCGACGGCACGGTGTTCGACTCGTCGATAGAGCGCGGCGAGCCCGCGGTGTTTGCTGTCAACCAAGTAATCCCAGGCTGGGTAGAGGCGCTGCAGATGATGCCCGAAGGCTCGCAGTGGCAGCTCTATATCCCCTCGGAGCTGGCCTATGGCAAGCACGGCGCCGGCCAGATTATCGGCCCCGATGCCACTCTCATCTTCGATGTGCAGCTCATCAAGGTAGGATGATAAATCACAATTTTCAAACTTTATATTACTACAAACAGACGATGAAAAAACTTATGATTATGGCTTGCGCAGCCCTGATACTGGCCGGCACAAGCTGCAGCGGTTTCTCGGGTGGCAAGACCCTCAAAGAGAGCAAAACCGCCGACGACTCAATCAGCTACTACGTAGGTATCCTCACCGCCCAGATGATGGAGCAGGTGAAGCAATCGCCCGACTCGGCCAAGTTTGACGCCGCTCAGTTTATCAAAGGCTACGAGGCCATTATGAGCGTGGATACAGCCAATATCTCTTACCTGATGGGTGTGCAGGCCGCTTTCCAGGCCAAAGGCGCTCAGATTCAGTTTGGCGAAGAGGGCTTCAAGCTCGATGCCGCCACGATAGTTAAGGCGTTCAAGCAGGTGGTGAACAATGACACCTCGGCTATAGACCCGCAATTTGCCCAGATGGAGATGCAGCGCGTGATGACCGAAGCTCGCGACCGCAAGAATGCCGTGAAGGCTGCCGCCAACAAGCAGGCCGCTGCCGACTTCCTCGCCAAGAAGATGAACGAGGACAAGGCGATTAAGAAGCTCCCCAGCGGGCTCGCCATCAAGGTGATTGAAGAGGGTAACGGCAAGACCTTTGCCAACGACACCGCCATCTACGTAATCTACACCGGTAAGAAGATTGACGGCACCGAATTCGACTCGTCGAACGGCAGCACCGCCACCTTCGACCCCCGCAACGTGGTTCCCGGCTTTGCCGAAGCTCTCAAGATGATGAAGCCCGGCGCACACTACGAGATTTATATCCCCGGCGACCTCGGCTACGGCGATAAGGGCCAGCCCTACGCAGGCATCGAGCCCGGCGCTATGCTCATCTTCGATGTGCAGACTCCCGGCAAGGAGGTGAAAGCCGCACCCGCCGCACCCGCCGCACCTGCCGCACCCGCCGCTCCGCAAGTGAAGGTGAAGTAAGACAGTACTGACTCAATAACACAAGCGACCGCCATTATCTGACTGATGGCGGTCGCTTAGTTATTGAGCAGGAGTGTCGCGTCAGCGGCGGCGCTCGAAATCGACGGTGTCGCCCTCGGAGGCGACGGCTCGCATAGTGTCGGGCGTGGGGAAGGTGATGCCGGTGTAGATCTCGCCGTTGAAGCTCGAGGTGAGCTCGCCTTCCATCTCCTTTTTGAATTCGGCTCTCATCTCCTCGGAGTTGAGGACCATATTTATGGTGTTGACTGTCGATTCGTCGGCTTTGCCGTCGTCGTTGTTGAGGTAGATTTCGACCAGCTCAAACTGGAGTTGCTTGCCGTCGTAGTCGGTTTCGAGGGTAGTGCCGTCGAAGGTCCACGTGCCGGGGGCTACGATTAGGAACATCATCTCCATAGGGAGCGTGGTGTTCTCGTCGAAGGCATAGGGCGTGGAGCCGTTGATGGCGGCATTGAGCAGGAGGGTGCCATCAGCGCGGAACTCGTAGTTGCAGCCTATGCCGAAACCCATATCGGGGCGGTCGCGATAGGCGTACCAGTTGCCTACGATGTCGGCCTGAGTGGCGGCCGTCGCGGTGAGCGACAGTGTAGCGATAATAGCTACGGTGAGGATAGTGACAAGTGGTTTCATAACTATAGGTGATTAAATGAGTTGGACGATAAGAGGGCGTCAGAGCAAGGGTTTCGACTTCTCGATTTGCGAGAGGAAGAAGCTGCGGAGGTCGCTCCAGCGATAGAAGGGGGCGGCCAGCGGCTTGACGGCGGGTATGGCCACCTCTTTCTCATTGTGGAGCACCTTGGCGAGCACGGGCGCTGCGGTGTCGCCGGGCTTGCGGAAGAGGATTATCTGGATGTTGCCGGCCATAGGCGCTACCTTGAAATCGGCGAAGGCGGTATAGAACAGCTTGGGGTCGAGCTGGCTGCCGAAGCACCCTTCAATCTGCATCAGCGCGGCGAGCGGAATTAGGTTGCCGTCGTGGGCAAAGCGGAGGTCGGCGCCGTTGATGCCGTCGGCGATGGCGCGGTCGGCGCGCTCAACGATGTCGGAGAGGGGCTTCGAGGCGTTGGCCACGAGCAGGCCGCCGTTGCCGGGGTAAGACCCGTCCTTGACGTAGAAGCTGTAGTTGAACGTCTGCCAGATGTCCCAAAGCTCATCGGGCGTGAAGAGGTCGAAGAAGTCCACGCCTTTGATTTCCATATCCTGAATATCGACGGCAATCCAGTAGAAGCTCCAGGCTACGCCCTTGGCGCTGCGGTATTTGTACACGAACTTCGGGTCGGTGAAAAGCGACTTGATAAGGCGCTCGCCGCGTACGTGCTCCTTCTCCCAGGCGAGATAGTCGGGGCGCCAGGGGCCTTCGTCGGATGTGTACTCTTGCGAGCGCTTGCTGTGGAAGTTCAGGTAGGGCATATATTTGTTGGTGGCCTCCTGTGTGATTTGCATCGCCGGAATCTCCTCCTTGAGGCTCTCGCAGAAAGCAGCCATACTGAGCACGCATCGCACCACGGTGGTGGAGCGGGCTGTGACGCGGGCCGTGGGCGTGAAGATGCCCGGGTAGTTGCGCATCATTCGCTTGGCGATGGCTTTGTGCTGCCTTACGCCGAGTGGCGACAGGTCGCCGTCGTGCCCTTCGGCCTCTTGCCACACGAGGCGCAGCCGGCGCAGCACGTCGCGGCCGAGTGGTGTGAGGACGCCGGCGCTGTCGCCGCGCTCCATAAGCTGGAGCATGCGGCTATAGTCGCGGGCCGAGATGAGATAGCGCGAGCCGTGGCGCCCGAAATGGGCGGCGTAGAATGGCTGATACCCTGCGGGCGCGGCCGTGGTGGGGAGCCCTTCGGGCGGCACTGGATAGGCGTAATAGACCCCTCCGGCTTTCTCGGGGGTGGCAAGAACCTCCTCGCGGGTGGTCTGCGCTATGGCTATGGTCGAGATTGCTAATAGGAGAAGGGCCGTAAGGCTGCGGCGGAGTAGTCGGGTTTTCATAGCGATGGAGTATTATCGGGGGTTATTGGAAATCGAGTGATAGCTGGGAGTCGAGGAGCCGGAAGGTCATCCGGTGGTGAGGGCTCGGCCCGAAGTTGCGGATAGCCTCGCGGTGGGGCCGGGTAGGGTAGCCCTTGTTCTTGCGCCACTGATACTGCGGGAAGTCGGCATCGATGCGTTCCATATACTCGTCGCGGTGGGTCTTGGCGAGGACAGAAGCCGCGGCGATGCTCATCATTGTGGCGTCGCCCTTCACGATGGTGGTGAAGGGAATGTCGGCATACGGCTTGAAACGGTTGCCGTCGATAAGCAGGGCCTCGGGTCGCACTTTCAGCCCGTCGATAGCGCGGTGCATAGCGAGGATGCTGGCGTTGAGAATGTTGATACGGTCAATCTCCTCGGCGGTGACGATGCCGATGGCCCAGGCCACGGCTTGCTGCTCGATTACGAGCCGCAGGGCATCGCGCTGGTGCTCGGTGAGCTGCTTGCTGTCGTTGAGCACAGGATTGGAGAAGTCGGGCGGGAGAATCACGGCGGCGGCGAAGACAGGCCCGGCCAAGCAACCTCTACCGGCCTCATCGCACCCCGCCTCGGTGCGGCCTTCTATGAGGAACGGCTTGAGCATCAGTTGCGGCGGTCGATGATATAGTTGAAGATGTCGCGCAAGGCGTCGAGCCACTGGCTTTGCGGCAGGCTCTCGAGGTAGGCGAAGGCTTCGCTGCGGATGTCGTCCATAGTGGCGTAGGCGGCGTCGATGCCGCCGTGCTCTTTGGCAAACGCCACGAGCGTGGCCACATCGCTATCGGGTAGCAGCGCTGTCTTGGCGAGGATTGCCGTCATAGCCTCGCGCTCCGCGGCATCGGCATTCTCGAGCGCGCATATCAGCGGGAGTGTCACTTTGCCCTCTTTGAGGTCGCTGCCCGTGGGCTTCCCTATCTCGGTGGAGTCGAAATAGTCGAAGATGTCGTCGCGAATCTGGAAGCAGAGACCCAATTTCTCGGCGAAGGAGGCGAGGCGGTCGAGCTGCGCTTGCGGCGCATCGACTGAGAAGCCGCCCGTGAGCACGCAGCAGCGGAACAGCGATGCCGTCTTGCGGCGTATGGCGTTCATATAGCGGTCGCGGCTCGGGAGGTGGTTGATGGCGTTGTCGATTTGGAACATCTCGCCCTGCGAAAGCTCGGTGCCCATAGCGGCCATCTCCTTGAGGATGCGTATGTCGCCGGTGGCGGCGGCGCACGCCAGGGCGCGGCTTACGAAGAAATCGCCGGCAAGCACCGCTATATGGTTGTCCCATATATGATTGACAGTGGGGTAGCCGCGGCGCATCGGACTTTCGTCGACCACGTCGTCGTGTATCAGCGAGGCGTTGTGGAGCAGCTCCACGGCGGCAGCGCCGTTGAGGGTGCGGTCGTTGGCCTCGCCCAGCGCTTTGGCGGTGAGGATGGTGAGGATGGGGCGTATCTGCTTGCCCTTGGCGCGCATATAGTCGTCGATGACCGACTGCAACAGCTCGCTATCGGAGCGCAGCACATTGGCAATCAGCTCGTTGAGCTGCTGCAATTCCTGGCTTATGCGGTGGCGTAACGCCTCAAAGTTGTTCATTCCGAATACAAAGGTACAAATAATTTGT
>CAMHGU010000158.1 GCA_946184715.1 uncultured bacterium
ATTAGTGGCAGTTAGTTCCTATAGCTTCTCGTGAGGTCAGCGGGCCACTTTGCGGCCGTCGATGATGTAGATGCCGTGGGGCAGGGTGGTGATGTCGGTGTCGTCGGGGAGACGGCGCCCGTCGATGGTGTAGATGCCGCGGCGGGCCTGCGGCGATTGCCCTACGGTGATGGCCTCTTCGCCCGTTATCTTGTTGAACTTGCCCGAGAGGAGCTTGTAATTCTTGGTGTAGTAATCCTCGAGGTAGGTGACGGTGTCGAAGAAGTCGAGGCTGAGCTCCACAGGGTTGCCGTTCCACTTGTCGTATTCGCGCTGCCAAGCACCGGAGTCGATGAAGAGGCGGGCATAGGCTTCGATGCGGTCGAACACCTCGTCCTTGGAGAGGGTGCTGCGCTTGAGCTCGCGCCAGCGCATCTCGGTAAACTCGTTGAAGGAGTCGATGTCGCCCTTCATCAGGCGGCTATAGGGCTGCAGCATATTGTAGCGGCTGATCTCGGTCGAGGTGATGGCTCGCGAGCCGTCCCAGTTGATGCCCATCGAGGCGTCGCAGTCCCAGATGGTGATGAGATAGCGGTGGCCTTCGTTGATGTTGGGTGTGGAGAGGAAGGTGTTCTTGTAGCCGTTGTCT
Source organism: uncultured bacterium (assembly GCA_946184715.1). Classification (GTDB taxonomy): domain Bacteria; phylum Bacteroidota; class Bacteroidia; order Bacteroidales; family Muribaculaceae; genus CAMHGU01. The sequence continues at coordinate 629 of CAMHGU010000158.1, forward strand.
TTGATGTCGAGGGCGTAGTTGAGCACCAGCCAATCGATGAGGTTGTCGGTATAGAACCACTCTTGATATTGGCTGCGGAAATCTTCGTCGATGGCTTTGTTGCAGAAGTCGATTACGTCCATCAGCGGCTTCCAGGCGGCGAGGCCGGGGTAGTCGTCGGGGTACTGCAGCTCCCATCCGCACCATTTGTCGGTGTCTACGTCGGCCTTAGCGTCGTAGCGGGTGAGCCAGATGGCCGCTTGGTTCCATTCGTTGCCTTTGTAGAGCACCCCGTTGATGGCCACTTCGCCATCGGTCTCTTTGGCCTTCTTGAGGTTGAGGAGCTTGCGGTCGATTTTGTCGGTGAGGCAGTAGAGTCCGTGGTAGGACCCGTTGATAAACACTTCGACGTATTGGCCGAGGGTGCCGTTGCGGTTGTCGAATTTGGTGTCGTAGGGGGTGCGGCTTATGTCGTTCCAGATGTCGAAGCACAGGCGGTTGCGCATCCGGGCGTTGTCCATAGCCATAGCGTCGAGAATCCAGCTGTTCTCTTCGCGTATCCCCATTATGTTGGCGTCGAGGTCGTCGCTATAGTCGTCGGTGTAGAGCTTCACGGCGAAGTTCTTCTTGTCGTAGCGTTGGGAGGTGCCGCCGCGGTAGCGGAGCTTGCAGGCGTAGTTGACGAGCTCGCTGTCCTCGGTTCGCGCTTGATAGTCGGCAATCTCGATGCGAGCGGGCACGTAGTTGTAGCGGTTGCAGTCGTCGATTTCGGGGATGATGATATTCACCAGCGGTAGCGACGAGGCCGTGAGGTCGGCGCGCATCAGGTCGTATTGAGTGGGCGCGCCGGGCAGCGTGCCGGTGTATTTGTACACGCGGTTCATCTCGTTGTAGTTCAGCTGATACCAGCTGCGTATCTGGTCGAGCTCTTCGCTGAGGTCGGTGGGGAGGGCTACGGGGTTGTCGTTCCAGCGGGCGCGCTCGCGCTCCCAAGCGCCCGATTCGGTAAGCCGTGTGGCGTAGGCCGTAAAGCGCGCCGACACGTTGGAGGGAAGGAAGATAGTGTTGCGCAGGCTCACCCATCGCAGGGCGATGCTGTCGGGGTAGCTGGAGAGCCCGTCGTGATACAGACGATTGAAGGGGCGGGTCTCGCTCCAGCGGTTGTCGGCGGAGAACAGATTGGGGGAGATGGTGCCGGCGTAGTTGCGCCCGAAGGAGGCCTCGATATTATCGACAGTGATGAGCAGCCGGTGACCCTCGGCGAGGTCGGGGGTGCTCAGGTAGGTGTTGACGTAGCCGGTGTTGTGGTAGTAGAGCGCGTCGCTGAAGAGCTGGTAGTCGATGAGGTTGCGGCGGTCGAACCACGTGCGCCAATTTAGGCGGAAGGCGTTGTTGTCGCTGTTCTTGACGAAGTTGACCACGTCACGTATCGGCTGCCAGTGGGCGTATTTGATACTTGCGGGCGCGCCTTCGAGGTGCCAGCCGTTCCAGTCGGCCGAGGCCGACGATTGTGAGGAGTCGTACGATTTCAGCCGTGTGCCGTCACACCACTTTTCGCCGTGGTACAGGCGGCCCGAGGTATTGGCATCGGGGTCGTCTTTGATGCCGAGCAGTTGGGTGTCAATGTGGTCGTTGAGGCAGAACAGGCCGTAATAGGTGCCGTTGATGAATACCTCCACGTGCTCGCCCACGGTGCCGTTGCGGCGCCCGAAGGGCGTGTCGTAGGGCGTGAGGCTGAGGTCGTTCCAGATGTCGAAGCCCACGCGGTTGCGCATGCGGGCCACATCGGCGGCCATGGCGTCGAGCGTCCACCCCGATGCCTCGCGCAGCCCCAGCAGGTTGATGCCGGTGGCGGGCTGGTCGTCGTCGCCCAGAAGCTCCAGGGCTATCGACTTCTTCTCATAGTCGATGTAGGTGGGCGCTATGGCCTTGACGCGGCATTTTACGCTTATCTCGGTAGAGCCTTCCACGGTGCGCGCCTTGTAGTCGGCAACGCTCAGCGTGCCGGTGGCGTAGGCCTCGGTGGTCAACGCCTCCTCGGTGACGATATTAAGGAGCGGCAGCGAGCTGACAGTCAGCGCATCGCGCAGCTCTTCGTAGGAGGGCAGCACCGGAGGCTCGGGCAGCACGGTGGGGTCGGGCTCGTCTTGTGCCGTAAGGGTCAGGAGTGGCAGCAGGAGCAACGATGTCAAAACTATGACTTTCAGCTTATCGGGGTAGGGCATATCGTCGTTGAAATTATCTGATTATTAGTGAATTGTAGTTGATAGGGGAGATTATAGGCTGCAAAGTTACGTAAAAATCTGTAATTTACAGCCATTCCGCCCCGCAAAGTCGTTTGCTATTCCAGCTCCGTGGATGTGTAAATTTGTAATTAAAATGAACAATTTTCGCCGGCAGGGTGCTTAAGCACGCTTGCGCATTGAAAATATTCTATCTATAATTCAAGTTTGTTCTTTGTCAGGAGCTTAATGGCGTTAATCTCGTAGTCTCTATTTGAGATTTAGGTTCAGGAGGCTTATTCAAACTGGAGGGCGTCGCGCTGGGCGGCGGTGGCGCGGCGCTCGCGCCAGCAGCGGCGGCACAGAGCCACGTATTTGTCGTCGCCGCCTATCTCCACCTGGGCGCCGTCGGTGACGATGTTGCCGTAGTGGTCGATGCGGGCGTTGATGATTGTCTTGCGGCCGCAGGAGCAGGTAGACTTCACTTCATCGATGGTGTCGGCTATCTCGAAGAGGCGCTTTGAGCCTTCAAACATATTGGATTGGAAATCGGTGCGCAGCCCGTAGCAGATGACGTTGCAGCCGTAATCGTCAACCAGGCGCGACAGCTGGTCGATCTGCACGGCGGCCAGGAACTGAGCCTCGTCGATGAGAATCCACTCCTTGATGCGCCCCGACGTGCGAAACAGCTCGGTAAGCATGGCGTAGAGGTCGGTGTCGGGGTGAATCCAAGTGCAGCGCCGCTCGATGCCTATGCGCGAGCGTATCACGTTGTCGTTCTCGCGATTGTCGATGATAGGTTTCATACACATATACTCCATACCGCGCTCCTCGAAGTTGTAGGCCGTGGTGAGAAGCAGGGCGGTCTTGGCCGAGCCCATAGTGCCGTATCTGAAATAGAGTTTGCCGCGTCGTTCCATATTGCGATTTCCTTATAATTATTCGTTGATGATTATGCCCCGCCTTGTGGCGGCAATGCAAAGACAAAGTTAATAATTTGCGGCTCAATAAGCGGTAGCATCGCGGCAAAAGTTATTAACAAGCTCCGCGACGGTGCCGGATATGGCATATCGGCGGCAGGCGCAGCCCTAAATTTTGGCCTAATCAGTTGGCGACAAAGCCGGTAAATTAGTATATTTGCAAAAGCAACTGTAAATGACGATGATATGAAACGAAATGCTATCGTAATGATTTTGGCACTGGCGGCTATGACCGCGATGGCCCACGACGTTCTCAAAGTGAACTACTCGGGTACTCGCCCTTCGATAATCGACTTCGCCTGGGCCTTCCTCTTCACGCCCGATGATGAGGAGGACGAGTGTGATGGCGAAGCCACCGGCGGCATTATGGACGCCCTGGAGCGGTATCGCCGCGGCGAAGCGCAAGACGAATACGCCACGCTACTCGTCGATGAGCGCAACGGCTTCATTCGCTACGAGTGGCGCTACCCCGATGACAATATTCTCTCCGTCATCGAGATGTGCTACTGGAATGAGGCCGACGGCAAGCACAAGCTCTTTGTGTGCAGCCGATGGTTCTACAAGAACGGTAAGCCCTCGCTCGGGCAGTACGATGGAATCACATTCTACCGCTACACCAACGCCACCAAGAGTATGACAATGTGTGAAGCCCCGGGCTTCGAGGTGCAATATTACGATACCACCTATTCGCTGCCGCGCTCCGGCAAGGACATCATTATGACTAAATGGGACCAAGACGGCCGCGCCACCGAGCACATCCTCCACTGGAACGGCCACCGCTTCAACTTGAAGAAATAACATTATATATAGTATGGCAACAATCTACGATTTCAAAGCTGTCACAAGCAAAGGCGCGGAGCTCGACTTCGCCCAATTCCGCGGCAAGGTGCTGCTCATCGTCAACACCGCGAGCAAGTGCGGCTTCACCCCGCAATTCCAGGGGCTCGAAGAGCTCAATCAGCGCTATAAGGAGCGCGGCCTCGTGGTCATCGGATTCCCCTGCAACCAGTTTGCCCACCAGGACCCGGGCACCGACAGCGAGATTGAAGGCTTCTGCCAGCTCAACTACGGCGTCACCTTCCAGATAATGAAGAAGATCGACGTCAATGGCGACGGCGCTCACCCCATCTTCAAGTATCTCAAGAACGAGGCCAAAGGCATCCTCGGCAACGCTATCAAGTGGAACTTCACCAAGTTCCTCATCAGCCGCGATGGCGCCACTATCAAGCGCTACGCCCCCACCACCGCCCCCGAGAAGCTCACTGCCGACATCGAGACCCTCCTCGCCGCCGAGTGACCCCTCGCCGCCGCGCTTTTGAATTACACAAGAAGCGTTGGGCACCGATTGTGATGCCCAACGCTTCTCTTATTCTATTTGTCGGGGTGAAAGGATTCGAACCTTCGACCCCCTGCTCCCAAAGCAGGTGCGCTAACCGGACTGCGCTAC
>CAMHGU010000159.1 GCA_946184715.1 uncultured bacterium
TGGAGCAGGAGCCGCGGGTCGCGGCGCACGTCGTCGTACCGCTCCATATAGGCCATAGAGCCGTGGTGCCGCGCCTCTATCCATTGCGAATACTCTCGGCTGGCCACATCGCTCACCGGCTCGGCCTTAGCGAAGCCTATCGCATCGAAGCCGAGGCTGATAGCCTCCGCCCTAATCCTCTGAGCTATGTCGTCACTGTTCATCGCGTAATAATTGAGAGATGAGCGGCACTATCTCGAAGCCGTGCCCACGCAGCCACTCAATGGCGCGCGGCAGGGCATAGCGCACGTTGCGCTGCGCCTTGAGCGAGTCGTGCCACACGATAATGGAGCCGTTGCGGGCGTAGCGCACCACGTTGGCGAGCACCTGCTCGGGCGAGAGCCGGCGGCTGTAGTCGCGGCTTACGAGGTCGAACATCACTATGCTGTAATGCTGCTTGAGGAGCCGCGCCTGCTTCGGGCGCATAATGCCGTGAGGCGGGCGGAAGAGGCGGGAGGGCAACAGCGCCTCGGCCTCGGCCACGTTGTCGAGATAGCGCGCCGTGGTCACCTTGAGTCCTTGCAGATGATTGTAGGTGTGGTTGCCCAGGGCGTGGCCGCGGGCGAGAATCTCGGCCACAAGCTCAGGGTGTCGGTGGGCGTTCTCCCCCACGCAGAAGAAGGTGGCTTTGACGCCATAGCGGTCGAGCGTGTCGAGCACCCAGGGCGTCACCTCGGGTATAGGGCCGTCGTCGAAGGTGAAATACACACCCTTGCGGTCGCGCAGCGGCAGCCGCCATATCCCGTGGGGCGATAGCAATCGGTAGAGCAATGGGGGGCGCTCAATAAGCATAGTACTCCTATTTATAAAGCAAAGCCGCCCCTCGCGCCGTAGCCGAAGGGCGGCAAGGCTTATCGTTGATATTTACTGCTCGCCATAGTCGGCAAATATGCTGTTCATATTCACGCCCATGTCGGCAATCTTCTTGAGCAGGGCTTCGCTCTTGGCGTCGCCGGCAGCGTGGTTGTAGATGACGACGGCGTTGGGGAAGAGGGTCTGCTCAATGTACTCGTCCTCGCGGGAGAGCATCGTGTGATTGCGCAGGCTGAGGCTCTGATAGAAGCGCACATATTGCGCGAGGCGGAGAATCTGCTGCTCGAGGATAGCGAGGCCACGCTCGGTGTCGGCCGCTACGCCGGTCTCCTTGCCGAGGGTGAGCCACGTCTGGGCTATCGCAGCGCCAATCGACACCGAATAGGGCTGCACCTTAGGCGGCAGCTTCTCGTCCATAAGGTTGAGGATGGCGCGAGCGCGATTGAGGCGGTCGGTAGTGTAATTCTCGCCCTTAGCCGCTTCGGGGTGTATCTTGGCGAATTGCGATTCCTCGATGAGCGACTCGGCGAGGTCGAGCATATTGTTGCGATGGGTGGTGACCATACGCCCCACGGTCTCGTCGATGTAGAGGTCGCGCCCGGCGTCGAGGCCGCCCCAGCGGAATTTCTTGGTGACGATGTCGTACATACGGTCGGTGTCGACGCCCAGCGAGCCGGAGAGCGACACGCTGATTTGCGGTGTCAGCTCATAGGCCAGGCCCGTGCAAGCCATATACGGCTCGAAGCCCATATAGTAGTCGTCGGGCACTGTCGAGGCCCAATAGATGGGTCGCTTCCAACCCTGAGCCACGCTCGAGGCTATGATGTCGAGGGCGGCGAGCTTGTTGCTGTAGATGCCGCCCGCGGCGCGGAAGCTGCGGTTGTGGAGCAGGTCCACATCGATCGAATCGAGCACCTCGCTGCCGCTATTGTTGACGCGATGCTCGCGCTCCACGGCGGCTTTGTCCACGGGCATATACATCACGGGGTAGCGCATACGCGATACCTTCGACGACGGGTCTTCGAGCGACGATGGGCTGTAGAGGTCGGCGAGCGACTCAAGCACGGGCATCGGGGCGTTGGCTATGGTATCCATACGGTTGGCCTGGTGGCTACCATAGGCGAAGGTGAGGTCGTCGGCCAGCATCGGGAGCGGCGCGCTCTCGTAGGCCTGGCGGCGCATCTGGGCTATATACCAGTCGGTGGCAAGGTAGGAGAGGTTGACCACGCGCACATCGGTGCGGTAGCCCTCCACCTCTTGTGCGTACCAAAGCGGGAAGGTATCGTTGTCGCCATTGGTGAAGATGATGCCGTTGGGCTCCACGCTCGAGAGGTAGTTCATACCGAAGTCGCGGCAGGCGTAGCGGCCGGAGCGGTCGTGGTCGTCCCAGGTCTGGCTCAGCATCTGCAGCGGCACGAAGAGGCCGATAGCCACCGCGGCATAGGCCACGATGCGGCTCGCCGTGGAGCTGTCGCTATCGAGCAGCTCGGCATCGGCCACGCCATCGGCCGCGAGGTTCTTGCGGCGCTTGGCTATCATCTTCATCACCAGCTGCCATATACCGGCCACGCCCATACCAATCCAGATGGCGTAGGCATAGAACGAGCCGGCAAAGGCGTAGTCGCGCTCACGCGGCTGCCCGGGGGTCTGGTTGAGATACACCACGATGGCCAAGCCGGTCATAAAGAATAGGAAGAACACCACCCAGAACTGCTCTATGCCGCGCTTGTCCTTAAACGCCTGCCACAGCAGCCCGATGATGCCGAGCAGCAGGGGCAGCAGATAGAAGACGTTGTGGCCCTTGTTGCCGCGGCCGAGGTCGTCGGGGAGCAGCGACTGGTCGCCCAAGCGGGGATTGTCGAAAAGCGGAATGCCGCTTATCCAGTTGCCGTGGGTGATTTCGCCGTTACCCTGCAGGTCGTTTTGCCGGCCGGCAAAGTTCCACATAAAGTAGCGCCAGTACATATAGTTGACCTGGTAATTGAGGAAGAAGGTCATATTCTGGGCGAAGGTGGGGCGATACATCGGCTGGGAGTAGCCCTCGACCTTATTGCCGTCGGCATCGACGAGCACGGTGGCATTGGGCACGATAGTCATATTGGATTCGCTCATATCGAGCCACGAGGCATACTGGCTCAGATGCTCGCTGCTGTACACGCGGGGGAAGAGCATATTGAGCTCGGGGGTCTCCATATAGTCGAAGTCGTTGCCGGTCAGCACGTAGCGGTCGGGCTGCGACGGGTCGGTCTTCACCTCTTTGGCATAGAGAGGCTTGCCCACCTTCTTCACAGCCGAGTAGCCGGTGCCATCTATTTTATAGACGGTCTGGGAGAAGACGGTGCGGCCCCAAAGCAGCGGGCGCTCGCCGTACTGTTCACGATTGAGATAGCTGGCCAGGGCAAACACGTTGTCGGGCGAATTCTGGTCCATCGGGGTGCGGGCATTGGAGCGTATCAGAATCACGGCATACGATGAGTAGCCTATGAATATCACCAGCACACTGAGAATGATGATGTTGAAGATACGCACCGGAATACGCTTGCAGAAGCCGTAGAGATACGTGCCGAGAGCTATCGTAAGCACTATGGGCAACAGCCAGCCGTCGCCTATGAAGAGCATTCCGCTCAGGAATATACTCAGGAAGAAGGAGCACTTGATGCGGGCCGGGCTGCGCTGCGCGTACAGCTCATAGATGCACCAGCAGAAGATGGCAAGATTGAGCAACGCGTAGATTATCACGCCCGTATTGAAGCCCATACCCAGAGTGTTGACAAAGAATAGCTCGAAATATTGCGCCACTTCCACAAAGCCGGGCACGAGGCCGTAAAGGATAGCCACTATAATGGCAAACGACACGAGGAGGGCTATCAGCGAGCCTTTGGCGGTGGTATTCTGCCACTTGCGATAGTAGAACACCAGCACTATGGCGGGAATACACAGGAGGTTGAGCAGGTGGACAGCCACCGATACGCCTATGACGTAGGCTATCAGGATAAGGTAGCGGTCGCTCGAGGGGTCGTCGGCGCGATTCTCCCATTTCAGGATAAGCCAGAAAACGAGGGCCGTGCAGAACGACGAGAAGGCGTACACCTCGCCCTCAACGGCCGAGAACCAGAAGGTGTCGCTCCACGTATAGGCCAACGCGCCGCAAACGCCGCTGCCGAAGATCACGAGCATCTGTAGCGGAGTGGGAGCATCATCGAAGCCCTTGGTGAGCAAGCGGCGCACGAGGTGGGTTATCGACCAGAAGAGCAGCAGTATAGTGGCCGCGCTCAGCAGTGCCGACATAGCGTTGACACACATCGCCACCTTCGACACATCGCCTCCGGCAAAGTTGATAAAAAAGCGGGCCACAAGCATAAAGATAGGGTTGCCCGGCGGGTGGCCCACCTCGAGCTTATCGCCTTGCGCGATAAACTCGCCGCAATCCCAGAAGCTCGCCGTCGGTTCGATGGTGAGCAGGTAGGTGACGGCCGCTACGACGAAAGTCGCCCAGCCTATCACGTTGTTCAGCTGATTGTAACGTTTCATTTATCGTATTTTCAATTATCTCTTTTCTTATTTGAAGTATTTATCTTGGTCGGCCACGATCTCTACGGCATTGGCTTTCATAATGTCGGATTGCGCCTCGGTGTGGAGATTAAGGTTGCCTCTCCACACGCTGTTACCGGTGACGTAATTGCCATCCACCAGATACGGCTCGAAGAAGGTGCGCAATAGCGTCTCGGCAAAGCCGTAGGCAAGAGCCACTTTCCCCACCTCATCGGCATGCCCGCCATCCTCGGTGTCGACGCGGGTTATGCCATCGATAAGGCGCGCCTGTCTCATTATGGTAGCCGAGTTGATGACACCTTGAGGGCGCACTTCGCTATAGAGCTGGCTCCAGGCCGACATAATAGCCTCATACATCGCTTGCTCGCCATCATACGACGAGTCATTCATCCTCTTGCTTCCCTCCGGGTAGGCCCACGTGACGTGTAAATAGTAATCCGGCACCGGCTTCTCATTGGCTTGCTGTAGCCACGTCGCCCAATCAATCAGGTTTTGGAGATAAGGACTGACGGAGCTATAAGCCCCTGCTTGCGTGCTTACTTGCTGGAAAGTCACGATATCGAAATCATCGGAGGTAAG
>CAMHGU010000160.1 GCA_946184715.1 uncultured bacterium
TTGTCGATGGGGCGCGTAATTATTTGACCCAGAAGTCTTTGGTGAAGATTACGAGGAAGGAGAAAAGCTCGAGGCGGCCCATTATCATCGCCAGGGAGAGCACTACCTTCACGGCGGCGTTGACCTGTGTCCAGTCGCCGTAGCCTATGTTGCTGATGCACGACACCGACGAGTAGAGGGCGCGCATCACCGGCATATCGCAGAGGCACAGCATCGCGGTGCACACGATGATGGTCACCACGTAGATGGAGATGAAGGCTACCACCTTCGACACGTTCTCCATCGGCACCACGCGCCCGTTGAGGCGTACCGACTGGATGCTATTGGGGTGGAGGATGCGGTAGAACTCATTGCGGGTGCTCTTCATAAAGAGGACGAGGCGGTCGATTTTCGCGCCCGACGATGTGCTGCCGGCGCAGGCGCCGAAAAACATCATTATCAGGAACATCAGCATCGGGAATGGGCCCCAAGCCGTGTGGTCGGTGATGACGAAGCCGGCCGAGCTCATCGAGGCCACAATCTGGAACAGGGGATAGACGATGCGGTCGTGGGCGTTGTCGTAGATGCCATCGATGTGCATCACCACTTCAAAGAGCACAAACATAATGAAGATGACGGTGATGTACCAGCGGAAGGTGTCGTTGCTGAAGAGCGCGCGCACATCGCCGCGGGCAGCGCGATAGATGAGCTGGAAGTTGATGCTGCCCAAGAACATAAACACGATGATGACAATCTCGATGTAGAGCGAGCCCCACTCGGCCACGTATTGCCCTTTGGTGGGGAATCCGCCGGTGGATACGGTGCTGAGGGTGTAGCAGATGGCGTCGAAAGTGGGCATCGGCCCTGCCAGCAGCAGGATACCCTCGGCCACGGTGAGCGAGAGATATACCATCCAGAGGGCTTTGGCCGTCTGGCTGATGCGCGGCCGTAGCTTGTCGTGGGTCAAGCCCGACACCTCGGCGTTGAACAGCTGTATGCCGCCCTGATGGTTGAGCATAGGGAGCACCGCCAGAGTGAAGAGGATAATTCCCATACCACCAATCCATTGCATCACCGAGCGCCAGATGATGATGCCGTGGGGCGCCGCCTCGAGGTTGATGATGGTGGAGGCACCGGTGGTGGTGAAGCCTGAGGTGGACTCGAAGAAGGCGTCGATAAAGCCCATGTGCAGATTGCCCAGCATAAAGGGCAGCATTCCGAATAGCGCGAACACTACCCACACGAGCACCGTCAGCAGTATGGCCTCGCGCTTGCCCATATAGTTGCGCTTGGGGCGGATGACGGTGGCCATATTGAGGCCGGCCACGAGGGTGATGCCTAAGGAGATGAGATTGCCGGTGAAGTCGTCCTCGCCGTAGATGTAACTTGTGACCACCGGCGCTACCATAAACATCGCTTCAATCACCAGCAGCCAGCCTATCATTCGGAAGATGACGGCGAAGTTGATGTTGGTGGGCGATTCTAAACGGAGTGCCATAGCTGAGGGTGGTTACGGGCGTTTCAGTTAAACAGTTTTTCCACTTTATGGATAGCGCCGTTGAGGCAGAACATCACCACGTGGTCGCCGGCCTGAATTTGGGTGTTGCCATCAACGAGGTGGCCCACGCCGTTGCGGGTGAGGCCGGCGATGGTCATATCGCGCGAAAGGCGCAAGTCCTTGACCATCGACTTGGTGATGCGCGAGCCGGGCTTGGCCACCATCTCCGACACTTCGGCGTCGGCCAGGGCAAGGCACTTGGCCGTGGAGGTGTCGTAGTCGAGCAGCATCTGGAGAATACGACTTGAGGCCAGCAGCTTCTTGTTGATGATGGTGCCGATGCCGAGGTTTTCGGCCTCGCTGATAAACTGGACGGTCTCCACCTGCGCTATTGTCTTCTTGACGTTGAATTCGCGGGCGGTAAGGCAGGCGAGGATGTTCTGCTCGGAGCTGTCGGTGACGGCCACGAAAGCGTCGTCGTCCACGATGCCTTCCTCTTCGAGGAGGCTGATGTCGCGGGCGTCGCCGTGGATGATGTTGACCTCGGGGAGCAGCTTCGAGAGCTGGTGGGCGCGCTCGCGGTCGATCTCGATAATCTTGATGCGGTAGTCGTCGGAGCTTATCTCGCGGGCTATCTGCACTGCCATTTTGCTGCCGCCCATAATGAGGACGCGGCGAATGTCGGCTTGGCGCTTACCGCAGAGCTCGCGTATGTGGTCCACGTTGTCGGGCGTGGTGGCGAAGTACACGATGTCGCCGGCGATGATAACGTCGTCGCCGCGCGGGATGATGGTGTCGTGGCCGTGCTTGATGGCGGCCACGTGGATATTGGCCGAGTGGGCCGCGAGGTCGCGCAGCGGCATGTCGGTAATCTCGGTGTGGTGGTCGATCTTGACGCCCACCACAATGAGCTCGCCGTTGCACAGCTCAAACCAGTTTCTCACCCAGGAGCGTCGCAGCGAGCTTCGTATCTCCTTGGCGGCGAGCAGCTCAGGATAGATAAGCTCGTCGATGCCTATGGTGTGGAAATAGTGCTGCTGCTCGGGCTGCAGGTATTCGTAGGTGTCGATGCGTGCCACGGTGCGCTTGGCGCCGAGGTGCTTGGCGATGGAGCAGGCCATGAAGTTGCGCGCTTCGTGGGGCGTGACGGCGATGAAGAGGTCGGTGCTTTCCATTCCTATCGACTTAAGCACGGCAAACGACACGGGCCTTCCGGTGAGCGTCATCAGATTGTAAGGCTCCAGCGCGGCGAGGCGGCTCTCGTCGTCGTCGATTACCACTATGTCCTGCTCCTCTTTTGAGAGCTGCTTGGCCAAGTGAGTGCCTACCTGGCCAGCGCCGGCGATTACTATCTTCATTGCTTATTGGAGTTGGCGATTATCGTATTATATATGGTGTCGGCATCGATGCCACATTCGGCTTTCTGCTCGTTCACTTTGGCGTGGGCGATGAAGCGGTCGGGGACGCCGAGGCTGATGAGGCGCGCCGGGCTGTGATGGCCGGTGAGCCACTCGGCGACGGCGCTGCCGAGGCCGCCATTGACGGTGCCGTCTTCCACGGTGATGATGGTGTGGTAGCTTTGGGCCACCTCGCGGAGCAGCTCTTCGTCGATGGGCTTGAGGAATATCATATCGTAGAGGGCGGTGCTGATGCCGTCGGTGGCGCGGGCGCGCTCGATAGCCGCGGCGGCGTCGTGGAGCGCGGTGCCTATGGAGAGCACGGCGATGCCGGAGCCGTCGGCCACCTTGACGCCTTTGCCTATGGGCAGGGCGCGCAGCTCGGTGCGCCAGTCGGGGGTGACACCGCGACCGCGGGGGTAGCGGATGGCGAAGGGCCCGTAGTCGGCGCTGCTCGAGGTGTACATCAGGTTGCGGAGCATAGGCTCATCGCTCGGCGCGGCGATTATCATATTGGGAATGAGGCGCAAATAGGCGAGGTCGAACACCCCTTGGTGGGTGGCACCGTCGGCGCCCACGAGGCCTCCGCGGTCGATGCAGAAGGTGACGGGGAGCCGCTGCAGAGCCACGTCGTGGATGATGTTGTCGTAGGCGCGCTGCAGGAAGGTGGAGTAGATGCAGCAGTAGGGGCGCATCCCTTCGCGGGCGAGGCCGGCGGCGAAGGTGACGGCGTGGCCTTCGGAGATGCCCACGTCGAAGGCTCGCTCGGGGAACCGCTCGAGCATAAAGGTGAGCGAGGTGCCGGTGGCCATCGCGGCGGTGATGCCCACGATGCGGTCGTCGGCCGCGGCAAGCTCGGTGAGTGTCTGCCCGGCCACGTCTTGGTATTTGGGTGGCTGCGGGGTGGGGTAGTCGCGCTTGAGGATTTGGCCGGTGGCGGGGTCGAACATTCCCGGGGCGTGCCACGTGGTGGGGTCGGCCTCGGCCGGAGCGTAACCTTTACCCTTGCGGGTGCGCACGTGCAGAATGCGGGGCCCGTCCATATCCTTGATGTCGTCGAGTATCTTGCAGAGCTTGGTCACGTCGTTGCCGTCGAAGGGCCCGAAGTAGCGCACGTTGAGCCCCTCGAAGATATTCTGGTGGTTGCCCAGCAGCGATTTGAGCGAGTTGTTGAATCGGAGCACCTTGCCGCGCTGCCGCTCGTTGATGAGGTGGAGGCGCTTGAGTGAGTTGTACACACTGTAGCGCAGGGCGTTGTAGCCGGGCGAGGTGTTGATGCGGGTCATATAGCGATTGAGCGAGCCGGTGGGCTCGTCGATGGCCATATCGTTGTCGTTGAGAATGATAAGCAGATTGTTGCGGCTCTGAGCGGCATTGTTGAGGCCCTCGAAGGCGAGGCCTCCGGCTATCGAGGCGTCGCCGATGACGGCGATGACGTTGCGCCGCTTCTCGCCCTTGATGGCCGAGGCGAGCGCGATGCCGAGGGCCGCCGAGATGGAACTGGAGGCGTGGCCGGCGATAAACGCGTCGTAGGGGCTCTCGGCCGGGTTGGGGAAGCCGCTGATGCCGCCACGCTTGCGCAGCGTGCTGAAGGCTTCGCGGCGGCCGGTGAGAATCTTATGGGCATAGGCCTGGTGGCCTACGTCCCACACGATGCGGTCGCGCGGCGTGTCGAACACGTAGTGCAGCGCCACGGCAATCTCCACGGCGCCCATGCTCGAGGCGAAGTGGCCAGGGTTGACGGCCAGCTGCTCTATCATAAACCGGCGTAGCTCGGCGCATAGCTCCGGTAGCTCCGTAGGCGCAAGGCGCCGGAGGTCGGCCGGGCTCTCTATGCCGTCGAGAAGCGGGGTGTTGCTATTTAGGTTACTTTCCACAGAGGCTACTATTTTTTGTCGCGGATATACTTCTTGTAGAGCGGCACCCACACCACGATGCCCGAGACGATGAGGATAAACACCGTCATCCCGTCGAGGCCGCGGCGCGTCACCAGTAGATAGCACAGGGCGAGCCACAGGGCGAGGATAAACACAAATCGTACTATACGCGCGGTAGTCATAATTCGATAGTTAAGAGCGGCGAGGCAACAGCAGCCCGCCATTCCAA
>CAMHGU010000161.1 GCA_946184715.1 uncultured bacterium
TGCACTTGGATTTGGACGGGAATGCGCTCGCGGAGCTCTTCGACGTGACTGATGATGCCTACGTGTCGGCCGGTGGCCGAGTGGAGCGACCGGAGGGTGGCGATGGCGCACTGCAGCGGCTCTCCGCTGAGGGTGCCGAAGCCCTCGTCGATGAAGAGAGTATCGACGGCGAGGCGGTGGCCGATGTCGCTGAGCGCGAGCGCTAAGGCGAGCGACACGAGGAAGCTCTCGCCTCCCGAGATGGTGCCGGCAGAGCGCGTGGCGTAGCCTTGATAGGCGTCTTCGATGGAGATGATGTAAGAGCCGGGGTGCGCTTTGAGGGTGTAGCGGTCGGTGAGCGACTGCATATAGGTGTTGGCACTGCGTATGAGGTCGGCGAGCACATAGCTGAGGGCTATCTTCCGGAACTTGTCGCCGTTGCTGCTGCCGAACAACGAGTTGAGCTGCTCCCAACGCTCGTAGTCATCACGCAGCAGGGCGGCCTCTTCACACTGCCGGCCTTGCAGTCGGCGCTTTTCGGCGTCGTCGTTCAGCTCGTGCTGAATGGCGCCTTTGCGGTTGTTGCGTGCGTCGGTCTCTTCGCGGTTGCGCTCCAGGCGCTCAGCGAGGGAGGCGAGGGAGTCGTCGTCGGTCATCGCGGGGCGCTGCGCGCGGTGTTGCTCGTATTGGCGAGTGGCAGCGTCGAGCAGAGCTTGCTGTGAGGTAGCCTCAGAGTGGACGTCGTCGATGGCTGTTCTCGCTTGCTCTATCTGCTGCGCGGTGATGGCGTTGATCTGCTCCAGGATAGGCACAGAGATTGCCGGGTGCTGAGCCAGGAAGGCGTCGAGCAGCTGCTGCGCCGCCGCGATGCGCTTCGCGGCATCGTTCTTGAGGGAGATTGCGCTCGTGAGCCGCTCAATAATTTCGGTAGCGGCATCAATGGTATTTTCAAGCTCGAGTGGCTCGGCAGGCGTGATGTGGCGCCATTGCGGCATAGTGGCGAGGATACGGTCGTTGATGATGACTTCGGCCTGGCGTAAGATAGTTGACAGCCGCTCGATGTGCTCAGCGGTCTGTTCCTTCTTCGTCATCTTCTCGTCGTAGGCTTTGGCGGCGTCCTTAAGATACTTGGCGAAATCGGCGGGAGCCTGCTGCCAATCCATAGGCCAACTGCCACTGATGAGCGATTTCAGCTGATTGACCGACACATCGATGTCGGAGCTTCTCTGCTTGATAGCCACTTCCCACCCGGCGATTTCGCTGCGGCAAGCGTCGGCGGCTTTGAGCTTGTCACGCTCGGCATCAGCGCAGGCGTCGGCGTGCCGTCGCAGCACTTCGAGGCGGTCGCCTCGGGAGGTTACTTCGTTGCTGAGCTTTTCGCCTTGCGCATACTGCTCAGAGAGCTGCTTGAGGGCGATGCCCGCCTGCTTCTGCGCGGCGCTGATGCTCTCGGCGAGCTGCTGCTCATCGTTGCAGTCGATTGCGCAAGCCTCGCAGGCCTCGCGCAGCTGCCGGCGCGCCGTGGGGACCGACTTGTCGGCATTGAAGGCGGCCTCTTTGCTGCTCAGCTCTTGGCGGAGTGAGGAGATTTCGGTTTCGGCCGTGGCCTTCTCGGCGCTGAGCTTATCAAGCTCCTCCTTAGCCTTGTCGAAAACCTCCTGCTGCACGGCGCAAAGCCTTGCCAGATCGTCTTCGTGAGGGAGTTGCGAGTCGACAGTTTTGCCACACACCGGGCATACGTCGCCCGGGTGGAGCGAGGCGCGTATCGACTTGGCGAAGTCGTCGACGGTGAGGCGCTGGCGCTCGAGGTCGGCCGATGCTTGGGCGTATTTCTGCTGCGCGGCGGCAAGCCGTGGCGTCAAGTTCTCCACTACGAGACAGCGTTGCTGAATACGGCCGCGGAGGTCGATGAGATAGGCGCGCTCGGCATCGGCGCGCTCGATGGCTTGCGAGAATTGAAGGAGGCGGTCGGAGGCGGTGGCGAGGTTGTGCTGCAGCTCTTTCACCTTATCGATGCGGCTGCGCAGCTCCGGCAGTTTGAGCTTAGCCACCTCATCTTTGAGGCGTTCCAGCTCTTGCCTCCCCTGCTCCACCTCAGCCCGCGCGGTTTCGAGCTTACGCAGAGCCTCCTCGTGCTCGGGGACGAGCAGGGAGCTGAGCTTCTCCTTATTCTCGGCCAACTTCTGCCGGAACCGGGCATACTGCTGTCGGCCGGCTGCCACGTTGTTTAGAATGTTGATGATGACCCCGCTCTGCTCGTAGGTCCTGGCTTTGTCGCGCTCGGTGTCGAGGATGATGTCGAGCACTTTAGCCTCCTTCTCAAGCGCCTCGATGCGATTCTTGGCGGCGACGGTTCCACCCAGGAGGTCGGTAAACTTACCGCTCAGGGCGTTCAAGGCCGCGTCGTGCTGCTCTATAGTGAGTTTATCGGCGGCAATCTGCGACAACCATTTCCGGGCGTCGATAGTCAGATGCCAGAGCTTCACCTGCTCGGCTTGCTCTTTATAGTGGGCGCTCTCCATCTTGGCTTTGGCCAGGGCGAGCTGCCGCTGCGCCTCAGCCTTCGTGGAGCTGAGCTTGGCGTCGGTGCTCAGCCATTGGCTCTTGGCGAGGTCGGCGGCGTGAAGCGCTGAGAGTTCTTTGAGCTGCCGGTCGATGTCGGCCAGCTCGCGACGGCGGTCGGCGAGCTCGTCGTCGGTGAGGATACGCATCGCGTCGATAAGACGCTTAGCGTCGAGATAGCGCTGCTTCTTGGCAGTGGCAATTTCATAAATTTTGGCGCCTATCTTGGCGTAGATGTCCACGCCCAGGATTTTCTCGAGGATCTCGGCCTTCTCCTTGTCCTCGCTATTGAGGAAACGGGTAAATTCGCCCTGGGCGAGCAAGGTGGTGCGGCAGAACTGCTCGAACTTCAGCCCCACTGCCGCATCGATTTCGGCTTCAATCTCAGCTATTTTGGTCAGCTCGCATCCGGTGTCGAGGTTCTTGAGCCGCCATTGCCTCGGCTGCAACTTGCCGGTGACCTTCTTGCGGGCGCGCGCCACGCTCCAGGTGGCTTCGTAACTATTGCCGTTATTGCCTTTGAAGGTCAGGGCGACAAAGGCTTCGCCGGTGTTGCGGCGCATTATCTGCCGCACATCGGTGGCCTTATCGAAAGTGTCGGCATCGCTACGGGTCTCGCCTTGCATATTGCTGTTTTTAAACCGAGGCGTAATGCCGTAAAGCGCGAGGCAGATGGCATCGAGAATTGTGGATTTGCCCGAGCCTGTTTTGCCGGTGATGAGAAACACTTCGCTATCGGAGAGCGGCGCCGAATCGAAGTGGATCACGGCATCTTCGATTGAGGCTATATTGTGGATGGTGAGTTGGCGTAGTTTCATATCGGGTGGGTGTTATCAGTTGAGGCGTTGCTCCTC
This sequence comes from uncultured bacterium, assembly GCA_946184715.1. Classification (GTDB taxonomy): domain Bacteria; phylum Bacteroidota; class Bacteroidia; order Bacteroidales; family Muribaculaceae; genus CAMHGU01. The sequence goes on from CAMHGU010000161.1 coordinate 3,396, forward strand.
GGCCACGGCCTTGGCAGCTTCGTTGAATAGTTTTTCAATCTCGGTGGAGAACTCCCTGCCTTGGTCGATGACAAACTGGCGGGCAATCTCGATAGGGCTTGCCTCGCGGAAGTGCTGCACGCTCATAGCGCTGTCGTTACGGCTCGCTGAGGTGGCACGGCGGGTGTTGATAAGGCAGAAGCGGCATTGCTTATGCTCCGCAATCAGGGAGGCATCGGCGTGAGCCAACGGTGGGAGGTAGTCGTCAACCTCCACATTGAGACGTATATAGGCGGGAATGTCGTCGGGGTACTCTTCGAGCAGCTTCTTGGCCTGCTCCCAAGAGGCGAAACCTACGGCGGGAAGGGTGACGAGCGGGTGAGGGTTGACGATTTCGATAGTGTCGATACGCGGCGCGCTGCCGTGGCCATCAATCTCTACGAGGCTTACGGAGTGAGGATAGCACTCGTCGAAACTCACGGGGAGCGGAGAGCCGCAGTAGCGCACGTTGTGGTGGCCGGAGTGTACGAATTGCGGGCGGTGGATATGTCCCAGCGCTATGTAGTCGTAGCCGGCGCCAAACTCGGCCAGCTCCACGGCATCGATGCCGCCCACGTTGCGCTCGGAGGCGTGGGCGTGGCCGGTGAAATCGACGCCTTGCACCGTGGTGTGAGCCATCAGCGCCACCGGCAGCCCGCCGGCATTGAGCTGCTCCACCTTATTAATAAGGCTCGGGAAGAGGCCCTCGGGAATGTTGCGCTCGTTGACGTAAGGCACAGCCACCACGTAGCCTTTGCCGGGTATTTCAACGATATGCTCTTCGGGGTTCTCGCGGTTGAGATGCCCTATAGCGCGCACGTTGAGTGTGAGCCACGGGGCGCGGTATATCTCGTGCTTGCTGCCGCTATCGTGATTGCCGGCAGTCATAATTATGACCATATCGGGGTGGGCGCGGTGCAGCTCCACCATCTTCTCGCTTAGGAGGGTTTGAATAGCGGCCGAGGGCTGCGAGGTGTGGAACACATCGCCGCTGAGCAGAAACACGTCGGGCTTATGCTCCTTGACAATCTCCACCATTTGAAGCAGCATCGCCTCTTGCTCGTCGGCGCGGTCGTAGTTGTAAAGCGTGTGCCCGAGGTGCCAATCGCTGGTATGTAGTATTTTCATCGTGAAGAAGTGATAAAAGGTTTCAACCGCAAATATAGCAAAAAATCGGCCGCGTGTCAAGAGGTTTAGGCGATAATACGAAAAGACGGCAGCGACTTTTGGGTCGCTGCCGTAGCTTGGGGTGAGAAATGGGATTCGAACCCACGACCTTCGGAACCACAATCCGACATTCTAACCAGCTGAACTATTCTCACCATTTCAGCGCTGCAAAGGTACGGCAAACTTTTGAATTGCGCAACAGTGGCGTCACTTTTTTCGCAAGAAATTGATTTCGGGCTCGGGTAGAGGGGAATGGGAGCTATGGGA
>CAMHGU010000162.1 GCA_946184715.1 uncultured bacterium
ACTACCGCCAGTGCGAGGGTAAGGGGCTGCCAATCGAATTCAAATCGCGCCTTCTCCCTGTCGGGCTTTTGCGAGTTTTCTTGCTGATAATCAGTGAGTTCCTCGCTCATTTTACGCTAAAATTTGATTGTTCCACGTGAAACATTTCGACGTTATTTGCCTAATAGTAAGAGCAATATGTTGATGTCGCTGGGCGAAACGCCGGGTATGCGCGATGCCTGCCCTATCGTGGCGGGCCTGATGGCATCGAGCTTCTGGCGGGCTTCAGTGGAGAGGGCGGTGGCGGCAAGGTAGTCAATCTTGTCGCCGAGCGTGATGGCGTCGAGACGCTGCATCTTGTCGGCAAGGGCACGCTCGCGCTCGATATAGCCGGCGTATTTCATCTGTATCTCGGCCTCCTCCACTATCTCGTCGCGGAGCGCGGCGGGCAGCGCCTCGAGGTGCTCTGCAAGCTGGGGTACCGCGCCGGCAAGAGCCGCTATCGATAGCTGCGGACGCACCACAAGGTCGCGCAGCCGGCATCCGGCGGTGAGGGGCGAAGCTCCGATCGCGGCAAGACGCTCGTTTACCTCCTTAGGGTGTATCGCAAGCTGCTTGCTAAACTCTACCAACTCGTCGATAGCAGCTCGCTTGTACTCGAAAAGTTCGCGCCGCGTAGGCTCTACCAGTCCCACCTCTGCCCCGCGTGGGGTAAGACGCAAGTCGGCATTGTCCTGACGGAGCAGTATGCGGTATTCGGCCCGCGAGGTAAACATTCGGTAGGGTTCATCGACTCCTTTATTTACAAGGTCGTCAATAAGCACGCCTATGTAGGCCTCATCGCGAGCAAGGGTGAAACCGTCGTCGCCGTGGCTGCCGATTGCCGCGTTGATGCCGGCTATCAGCCCCTGACCCGCGGCTTCCTCATAGCCGGTGGTGCCGTTCACTTGTCCGGCCAAATACAGGCCGCCCACTATCTTCGATTCAAGGGTATGATAGAGCTGCGTCGGATCGAAAAAGTCGTACTCTATTGCGTAGCCGGGGCGGTAGATATGAAGATTGGCAAAGGCGGGTATCTTTTGAAGTGCCTCTATCTGTACTTTCCACGGCAGCGATGAGGAGAAGCCGTTAAGGTACATCTCATCGGTGGTTTCTCCTTCAGGCTCGATGAAAAGTTGATGCTCGGTCTTATCGGCAAAGGTCACTATCTTGGTCTCAATGCTGGGGCAATAGCGGGGACCGATGCTCTGAATTTGGCCATTATAGAGGGGGGATTCGGGTAGCGCTTGGCGAAGGATGTCGTGAACCTCCTCGTTGGTATATACTATCCAACAGGGTTGCTGTTTTAGCTCGCCTCGCTCTGATGGAAGGTAGGAGAAGTGACGGCCGTCAGCATCGCCGTCTTGCCGCTCGGCACGACTGAAGTCAATACTCTTTCGGTCGATTCTTACGGGGGTTCCGGTCTTCATTCGGTCGGTGCGAAGTCCGAGCTCGCGAAGCTGCTCGGTAATGCCTGTGGCGGGCGGCTCGGAGATGCGGCCACCGGGAATTTGGGTGCGCCCTATGTGCATTAGCCCGTTGAGGAAAGTGCCGGCGGTGAGTATCACGCGCGGTGCCGCAAATTGCACACCGAGGGCAGTTTTAACGCCGGCCACCCTACCCTGCTCTATCGTCAGTCCGGTCACACTGTCTTGCCATATATAGAGGTGGGGCGTGGCGTCGAGCTGCTCGCGCCAGTGGGCGATAAACTTCTGCCTGTCGGCCTGAGCGCGCGGGCTCCACATGGCCGGACCTTTCGAGCGATTGAGCATTCTGAACTGTATGCTGCTGCGGTCGGTCACGATACCCATTCGCCCTCCCAAAGCGTCAATTTCGCGCACTATCTGCCCCTTGGCAATGCCTCCCACGGCGGGGTTGCAGCTCATTTGGGCTATCTTATTCATATCGATTGTGATAAGCAGGGTGTCGCGCCCGAGCCTGGCGGCAGCGGCCGCCGCTTCGCAACCGGCATGGCCCGCTCCTATCACTATTACATCGTAGTTGAATCGCATATCTTCTCTCTATTTTAGCATCGCAAGTGCCTTATTCTCGTAGCTCTCCATTATCTCGCGCTCGCCGGGGCCTTTATCGTTGATGCCGCAGAGGTGCAGCAGGCCGTGCGCTATCACGCGCAGCAACTCCTCGTCGCCGCTCTTGCCGAGCTGCGCGGCATTGCTCGCCACGGTGTCGAGCGATATATAGATATCGCCGCTCACCCGATTGTATCGGCTATAATCGAACGTGATCACGTCGGTATAATAGTCGTGACGCAAAAACTCTCTATTCACTTCAAGGATGCGCTCGTCATCGCAAAAGATGTAGGCTACGGTGCCTATACGCTTGCCCATCATAGTCGCAATTCGCCCGAGCCAATCGGCGATTTTCGTGCGGTCAAGCGCCGGCAGCTCTACCCTATCGGTAGCAAAATCGATTGTCATATCGCGGTATATAAGTGTTTCGTTTGTTCCACACTTCAATAGGCGGCGCGGAGCCACAGGTTCTCCATCCGCATTGGCTTGGTAAGCAGTCCGAGGCGGATTAAGGGATTGTAGCCCCAGCGGTCGTAAAGCCCTTCGGTTGAGATATATAGCCCGGCTTCGTCGATGAGCTCACGTATCAACTTGGGCGACATAAAATCGACGCCCACGCCGGCCGTGTTGAACCCCACGCGCCTCACCACGCCGGCTATCGCCGGGTTCTTGATATTGGTCAACTTGAAAATGAAGGCGCCGGGATATCGGTCGAAAATCAACCCGGGATAGAGGTTCTCAACCACCGAAATTACGCCCTCAGGCCGCAGGTGCAGACGCGCATCGGCAAGCGTATTCCTCACTATATCAAGCGATTGGCGCCGTGTCTCGCCCACTAAATGATGGAGCACCCAGTTGAAGGTTATCAGGTCGTAGCTGCGCTCGCCAAGCACCTTGTCAAGCTCCGTGGCCGACCCGTAGATCAGCTTCTTGCGCGGATGGGGCTTGTTGTGGCTCAGAAGATACTCGGAGTTGTCGAGCACCGTAACCACAAGCATCGGGAAGCGACGTATCAACGCGTCGGCAAACGCCCCGTTGCCACCGCCTATGTCGAGCACCTCAAAGTATTTGTCGGTGCGGATATGCTGAACGAGGTTCTCGTTGAAAACGTCCCAATACTTCGGGATCATCAGCTCGGTGTTGAAGTGCTCGAGCTGGTCGTCGGCAAGTATTTTGGTATCGTTTTCGCCCATCAGTGGTTACTTAAAGAACATATACGCCATCAGCACTCCGGCTATGGAGCCTACCACATCGGCCAGCAGCGCGTAAGGCACCGCATAGCGGGTCTTCTTGATACCCACGCTCCCGAAGTAAACGGCTATTATATAAAAGGTGGTGTCGGTACTGCCCTGCACGCACGACGCTACGCGACCGGCAAACGAATCGGCGCCGTAGGTGTTCATCACGTCAATCATCATTCCGCGCGAGCCGCTGCCCGAGAGGGGCTTCATCAGCATCGTGGGTAGCGACGACACCCATTCGGCATCAAAGCCGAGGGATTCCACGGCCGATGTAAGCCCGGCCGTAATCACATCCATAGCTCCCGAGGCGCGAAACATCGCAATGGCCACAAGGAAAGCCACCAGATACGGGATTATCATCACCGCAGTCTTGAACCCTTCCTTGGCTCCCTCGATGAAGGCGTCAAACATATTGATGCGCTTCCTGAGCCCCGCGCAGATAAAGCCGATGATTACGGTGAATAGCAGCGCGTTGGCAAAGAAGCTGGAGTAAAGCTCCACCTGCTCCTTCTCAAGACGCGACAGGCCATAGACCGTACCGCCCACAAAGCCGGCGATGCCCAGCAGCCACGCCAGCAGCACCGGGTCCTTGAGCGAGATGCGCTGCTTGAGGCACAGCGCGATGATGCCCACAAGCGTGGCCACTGCCGTAGCAACAAGGATGGGCATAAACACATCGGTGGGATTGGTAGCCCCGCACTGCGCGCGATACATCATCACCCCTATCGGCACAAGACATAGCCCCGACGCGTTGAGTACAAGAAACATCAGCATCGGGTCGCTCGCCGTGTCCTTCTTCGGATTCAGCTCCTGAAGGTCTTTCATCGCCTTCAGCCCAAGCGGAGTGGCGGCGTTATCAAGGCCAAGCATATTGGCGCTTACATTCATAAACAGCGCGCCCATCGCCGGGTGACCCTTCGGCACCGACGGAAACAACCGCGAGAATAGCGGACTGATAAGCCGCCCGAAGAAGCGCACTACCCCACCCTCTTCGCCTATCTTCATCAGCCCCATCCAGAGCGACAAGATTCCGGTCAAGCCAAGCGAGATGTTAAACGCATTCTCCGACGCCGTGAACGACGAGTTCATTATCTCGGTCCACACCGTCAAGTCGCCACCGAAGGCCGACTTGCACACCGCGACTATAAACGCGATTACGAAGAGCGCTACCCAAATGTAGTTCAGTACCATTTTCCTTTCTTTACAAAATGCAAAATTAGAAAAAAAAGCGCAAACGGCATAAACGTGCCCTCCGGGAATTTTTCTGAGCCTTCGCCGTGTACATCGAAAATCGGCCTTTCGCCTTTGAATTACAACCGGTTACCGCCATTTCAAGGCCTCCGAGAATCGAATAATCAGAGCCGCCCTGCCCCGTCGGCCGAAATTCGCGAGCCTATCGGCCATAAAATTTTGCCCCACTCTATTCATTGTGGGAAATTTTTTGTAAATTTGAGGTTGGCAAAATTTCTCGCCACGAGGCGAGAGTCAAAGCCGCCTTGAAGACCGATAAGAATTAGAGAAGAAGAAATGAGTATAAGAGAAACT
>CAMHGU010000163.1 GCA_946184715.1 uncultured bacterium
CGTTGCGGTGCCATTCCAGAAGCATATTGAGCGACCACGTGTTGAAGCAGGGATATTTGTTGCCGCTGAGGTTGGTGCCGCTCGACGTCCAAGATGTTTGCTTGCTGTTATAGGCTGTCACCATATAGAAGTAGGTGCGGGCGAAGTCGCCTTTGTACTCGTCGTCGGGCTCAAACACCGTGCCGGAGCCGCCGGAATATGTGCAAGTGCCGAGCTTGCCCTTGCCTACGTAGCTACCGTTGGTGAGGCGGGTGCCATTGGCGCATTCGCCGAAGGGGTAGGCGGAGCGCTGCCCATTGACCTTGCCGTCGGTGGGGTACATATGGAAAAGGTCGGTACCCGGGCCTGCGGAGGTGCTGCCGCCAAACCAGCTTTTGGGCATCGAGTGCTCGCGGTTGTAGCAGTCGCCTACGTTGGAGTAGCTGCCGCACTGATCGTTGCTATAGGTCCACAGCTTGTTGGAGTACATATCGATCAGCTTGCCGTTGCTGTCGGCATCGGTAGTGCGGAAGGCGGTCCACACGGCTGCATACGATTGGGCTGATTTGCCGTTGTTGACTATTGTCTCGAGCGCGGTGAGCAGGGCTTGCTGCGTTTTCCCTTGGGCGTTGTCGTAGTAACCGCTCGGGATAGCCGCAGAGGCTACGCTGCCCATCATCACCGCGATGGTGAGCAGTAAGGAGATTTTCAGTTTAAAAGAGGTCATATAAACCATTATATAAGAGATTGATACAATTCTGCCCACGCGGGCATCGTGGCAAAGGTAAGAAAAAATGTGAATAGAAAGCGCAAAAAGTGCCAAAAAAAGCGACTATGATGCTGATTTTCTAGAGGATTTTCTAGAGCTTCTATATTATATAGAGCTTCTATAGCCTCCCATCAGGGGCTGGCGTCAGTGCTTGCCGGCGAGCATGCCGCATGCGGCTTGGATGTCCTCGCCGCGGCTGCGGCGTATGGTGCAGAGGACGCCGGCGGCGTTGAGGCGGTCGCGGAACGCCTCCATCGTGGCCATCGGCGCGGGCTTCAGCGTCGACGCGGGGATGCGGTGGAAGCGGATGAGGTTGACGCGCGCGGCGGTGCCGCGGAGCAGCTGCGCCAGGGCGTCGGCGTGGCGGTAGTCGTCGTTGAGCCGGTCCCATACGATGTACTCCACCGAGAGGCGCCGCTGGTGGGCGAAGTCGTAGTCGCGCATAGCGTCGATGACATCGGCGATGCGGTAGGCGCGCTCCACGGGCATCAGCCCGAGGCGCTCCTCGTGAAAGGGTGAGTGGACGCTGATGGCGATGTGCACATCGGTGCGCTCGATGATGGCGCGCAGCTCGGCGATGCGGCCTATCGACGACACCGTCACGCGCTTCGGGCTCCACGCCAAGCCCCATTCGGCGGAGAGAATGCCGATGGCGCTGATTACGGCCTCAAGATTATCGGTAGGCTCGCCCATACCCATAAACACTACGTTGGTCAGCTGTTCCGATTCGGGAATGCTGAGCACCTGGTTGATAATCTGCGCGGCCGTGAGGTTGCCGTGGAAGCCTTGGCGGCCGGTCATACAGAAGGCACACCCCATCTTGCAGCCTTTCTGCGACGAGATGCAGAGCGTGGCGCGGTCGGCCTCGGGAATGAAGACGCTCTCCACGGCGCAGCCGTCGCCGGCGTCGAAGAGATACTTGACGGTGCCGTCGGCGCTTGCCACTCGCTCGATAGGCGCCTCGCGCCCTATGCGGTAGCGCGCGGCCATCAGCTCGCGCGCGGCTTTGGGCAGGTAGGTCATCGCATCAATCGATGCTATGCGCTTGGCGTAGAGCAGGCGCGCTATCTGCTTGGCTTGAAAGCGCGGCAGGCCGCACTCGGCCGTCAGCGCTGTGAGGTCGTCGAGGTTCATCCCGATGAGCGAGGGTAGGGGCTGTGACATAAGGCAGAAGGGTTCAGAGTTTGCAATTGACGAAAGAGCCGTAGGCCGACTCGTTGTTGACGCGGTCGAGGGCGGTAACTACGATGGTGTAGCGCCCGTGGAGCCACGAGGGTAGCTCGTAGCTGGTGTCGGGGGTGACGGCGAGGATAAACTCGGGGTTGGTGATGTCCATGCGGGCATTCTCGGGGAAGGCATACACCACGAAACGGTGTTGCTGCCGCATAGGGTTGTTGATGGGGGCGCGTTCCCACGTCACTTTGTGGTCGATGACGACAAGGTCGCGCACCTCTTCGGGTAGTTTGTTGTTGAGCCAGGTGTAGGCCGGCACGAGGGCTATGGTGCTCTGGCGGTCGTCCTCGAGGCGGTCGGCCACGTCTTTGTAGTTGCCGGTAAGCTCATAGGCGGGCCACCAGCAGTTGCCTTGCACATTCTCGAGCTTTCGCGAGAGGTCGATCTTGGCGTTGAGCTGATTGGGCGCTTTCCCCTCGGGGTGGTCCATCGTGGCCTTGACGTCTTGCCCGAAGTACATATGGCGGCCGTTGGCGTGGTCGTTCCACCAGGCGGCGAGCACGCGCGATGAGGCGCGCTTGTGCTCCAGCGGCCAGTAGAGCTGCGGCATCATATAGTCCACCCAGCCCTCCTCGGTCCATTTAAGGACGTCGGCGTAGAGGTCGTCGTAGTTCTGCAGGCCGTTGGTGTCGCTGCCGCGTGGGTCGCTCTTCTTGTTGCGCCATATCCCGAAGGGGCTGATGCCGAAGCGCACCCACGGGCGCTCCTTGACGATGACGTTGTGGATTAGCTCTATGAGCAGGTCCACGTTGTGGCGCCGCCAGTCGGCGCGCTTCATTCCCTTGCCGTAGCGACTGTAGGACTCGTCGTCGGGAAACTCCTGGCCGGCCACGGGGTAGGGGTAGAAGTAGTCGTCCATGTGGATGGCATCGACGTCGTAGCGGGTGATGATGTCCTTGACGATGGTGGCGATAAACTCGCGGTTCTCGGGCAGGGCGGGGTCGAAGTAGAGGCGCCCGTTGTAGCGCACGAAGCGCTCGGGGTGCCGGTGGTAGATGTGGCTCTTGGGCAAGGTCTCTTTGGCCGTGGTAGTGACGCGATAGGGGTTGAGCCAGGCGTGCAGCTCCATGCCGCGCTTGTGACACTCCTCCACCATAAACTCCAGCGGGTCCCACATAGGGCTGGGGGCACGGCCGGCGCGCCCGGTGAGGTGACGGCTCCACGGCTCGTAGGGCGAGGCGTAGAGGGCGTCGGCCTGCGGCCGCACCTGGAAGATGACGGCGTTGCAGCCCGCCTCAAGCAGCTCGTCGAGCTGCCGGCATAGGTAGCGCTTATTCTGCTCGGTGCTCTGCTTGGCGTATTGAGGCTGATAGATGGTGCTCATCCACGCCCCGCGAAATTCCCGCTTCGGGTTCTCCTCGGCCACAGTCGTAGCCACCGTGACCATCATTGCCACGGCCGCCGCTATCCACCGTATGAAAAATCGGACTCGCCTCATTTCAGCTGCAAAGTTAATCAAAGCCGGCCATTCTCACAACCGCATAGCACCCCTTATAGATTTATTTCGCATCACTGCTGTGTTGTAATAGAAACAGTGTCTTCTGCTTCTCAATCTCTCGCTTGAGTTCCTCCTCGCTGGGCAGCATCGGCAAGTATTTGGCCGCGAAAAGTTGCTCATTGCCATTGAGGATGGAGTAGCGCGCGATGTCTTTGCTGCTCTCAGAGCAGAGCACTATGCCGATTGTGGGATTGTCGCCCTCGGTACGCTTCAGCTCATCGTACATTCGCACGTACATATCCATCTGCCCCACGTCCTGATGGGAGATAGCGCCCACCTTGAGGTCGATAAGCACATAGCATTTGAGTATCACATTATAGAATACAAGGTCAATGAAATAGTCCTGCGTGTCGGTGCGCACGAGCTGCTGGCGTGCCATAAAGGCGAAGCCGCGTCCCATCTCCATAATGAAATCTTGAAGGTGGCTGATGATGGCGCTCTCAAGCTCTTGCTCCGAGAAGCTGTAGTCGTGCTTGAAGCCGAGAAACTCCGCTACTATCGGGCTCTTAAGTAGCTCCAGCTTGTCGGGGTGCTCCTCTTTCATAGACAGCTGCGGTTGCTTGAAGTGTCGCTCGAAGTACTGTGTGCCGATGTTGCGGTCGAGGGTGCGCACGCTCCACATCTCCTGCGAGGCCGTGGTGAGATACCACCGCGCGGCAACGGGGTCATCAACACTGAGAATGCGGTGAATGTGTGACCAATGCAGATTTTGCAAACGCGTTTGCAAAATCTTTATATCGGGCACTGTTAAATAGAACTTACGGAAATAAGCGAGATAGCGAGCGCTAAATCCTTTGCCATATTCGTGGGTTAAGGTCGCGGATAGTTGCTTTATCAGTTGCTTGCCGTACTCGGCGCGGTGCTCGCCTTGCTGCTCTTCCTCTACGATGCGACGTCCTATGCGCCAATAGGTCTCGACCATCGCAGTGCTCACGGCGCTATAAGCCTGCCGGCGGCCATCGTCGATTATTGTCCTCACATCGCTCACTAAAGCCGTGGGGAGTGTAGTTGATTGCAGTTCTTTTGCCATATATCCTTTGCTATAGCCGTGAGAGCTACTCACGAGCGGGTTTTACTATCTTTATTTCTATCGCAAAGTTAATCAAAGCCGGCCATTCTCACAACCGCATTGCACCGATAGCCACTATATATTCTATAGGCTCTATAGATTCTATGGCTGTTACGGCTTCATAAAGTAAATTATTCGCTATATATAAAATAGGTGTGGCGGCAAATTCGTAACTTTGCACTTTGAAAATGAGCAGTCGCGAATCACATAGCAGTTGGCGCAGGGCGTGGCGCGTGGCGACCGCGCCGTGGCGGTGGTATG
>CAMHGU010000164.1 GCA_946184715.1 uncultured bacterium
GGCAAGAGCGCCAACATCACCGGCAACGTATTCGGCGGCGGCAACAACGCCGACGTCATAGGCCACACCCACATCGAGATAGGCCAGTAACCACATTCTCGCTCAAAACCAAAACACCGAGCGGCTGCCACACCCCGTAGCAGCCGCTCTCCTTATTCTGCAGGCTGTAGCCTTGCTTGATTACTTGCCGGGATTAGGCACTCCGTCGCGCTTGAGGAGGGCGTCGATGGTGGGCTCTTGGCCGCGGAAGCGCTTGTAGAGGGTCATAGGGTGCTCGGTGCCGCCGCGAGTGAGGATATTGTCCTTGAACGACTTGGCCGTGGCCGGGTCGAAAATGCCGTTGCGGAGGAATACCGAGAACGCGTCGCTATCGAGCATCTCGCTCCACTTATAGCTGTAGTAGCCCGAAGCGTAGCCGCCCGAGAAGATGTGGTTGAACTGGGGCGATGTGACGCAGCCTTCTACGGTGGGGAAGGTGGCCACCTGCTTCAAGGCATCGTATTCGAGAGCGTAGGTATCGGTGACCGGCGCGGTGCGGTCGTGCCAAGCCATATCAATGTAGCCGAAGCCCAGCTGGCGCAAGCAGGCGTAGCCCACGCCGAAGCGTGCTGCCGATATCATCTTGTCGAGAAGCTCCTGCGGCATCGGCTCGCCGGTCTCGTAGTGACGCGCGAAGCCGTCAACATACTCTTTCTGCCTTAGGAAGTTCTCATTGAACTGAGAGGGGAACTCCACAAAGTCGCGATACACGCTCGTGCCCGACATCGACTTGTACTTCGTGGCAGCCAGCAAGCCGTGGATGGCGTGGCCGAACTCGTGAAGGAAGGTTTCCACTTCGCTGAACGACAGCAGAGCCGGCTTGGTTGCCGTAGGCTTGGTGAAGTTCATCGTCAGGGTGATATGGGGGTGGATGGTGTCGCCGCTTTCGGTAATCTCCTCGGGGAGGAACTCGGTCATCCAGGCCCCGCTGCGCTTCGATTCGCGCGGGTGGAAATCGGTGTAGAGGATACCTACGAAATTGCCGTCGGCATCGGTGACGTTATAGCCGCGCACCTCTGGGTGGAACACGATGATGTTCTGGTCGTAGGTGAAATGCAGCCCATAGAGGCGGGTGGCAAGGCCAAACACGCCCTCGATCACATTGTCGAGCATAAAGTAGGGCCGCAGCTGCTCGTCGTCGAAGGCGTACTTGGCGCTCTTCAAGCGATTGGCCCAGTAGGAGTAGTCCCAGGCGTTGAGCGTGACCGCCTTGCCTGTTTCGGCAGTGGCAAACTCGGTGAGCTCGGCCTTCTCCTTCTCCCATACCGGCATATAGGCATCGCGCAGCCGATTGAGCAGGTTATACACGTTGGTGGGGTTCTCGGCCATGCGCCGGGCAAGAACATACTCGCTGTAGGTCTTGTAGCCAAGCAGATTGGCTATCTGCATTCGCGTGAGCGAGATCTCTTTCATCACTTCAATGTTGGAGTATTCGCCCTTGGTGTTGCGCGAGCAGTTCATCTTGTAGAGCTTCTCGCGGAGATCGGCGCGTGCCGAGAATTTCATAAACGGGGCGTAGCTCGGATAGGACACCGTCACCAGATACTCACCTTCGCGCCCTTTGTTCTTGGCTGCTAAAGCGTAGGCTTCCACTGTGGCTTCGGGGATTCCTTCGAGGTCGTCCTTGGTAAGCCACATCTCGGTCAGGTTCTGCTCCTTGAGCACATTCTGTCCGAATTGGAGTGTGAGCTCCGAGAGGCGGGTGGAGAGCTGCTTATAGCGCTCGCGGTCGGCGCCTTGCAGCAGCGCGCCCGAGCGGGCAAAGCCATCGTAGGTGTTCTGCAGAAGCATAGAGTCCTCGGTGTCGAGATTGAGCGCGGCTCGATGGTCGTAAACGGTTTTAATGCGCTGCCACAATGCTTCGTTGAGCGACATCTCGGTGCTCCAGTCGCTGGTCTTCTTGGCGATGCGCTGCGAGATCTCCATCAGCTCGGGGCTGCTATTGGCTTCAAGCAGCGGATAGAACACGTTGAGAACTCGATCCAGTGTCGCACCCGAACGCTCCAGCGCCACGATTGTGTTGGCAAAGGTGGGTGCCGCGGCATTGCCGGTGATAGCGGCGATTTCGGCCCTCTGCTCTGCGATGCCGGCATCGACGGCCTCTTCGTAGTAAGAGTTCTGAATCTTGTCGAACGGGGTCATCTGATGCACCGTGGTGAAGGGGCGCAGGAAAATGTTTTGCGAATTTAGCATAAACGTTACTGATAATGCGATTAATAAGGAGATTGGTCCTTTCTTCATATTGGTAGGTTGTTGGTTAGTTAATTTCGCCTGAGGTGCGGAAGAGCGAGTAATCCACCACAAGGTTAATGGTCAAGCGGTCGATGCCTTTCTCAATCAAGAATGGGGTATCGTCGTTGATGGCGGCAATGAATCCCTTGGCGCCCTTGTCGTTGGCTTCGATATATCGGCGGTAGCACTTGGCGGCCACCGCTATGTCGGATTGCGCCAGGGCCACGTGCCCCATATTGAGCCAATCGTCGGGGGTGCGCTCTTGCGGCGCAATTTTCATATATTGCGATGCGGCTTTTTCGATATTTCCGGTCACGAACTCACACCATGCTATAGCGCGCGAACTGCGTGGCGTAGAGCCTGATAGGTAATCAACCTTATAGTAATACTCTAAGGCTTTGCTTACGTCGCCTATCTCGTAGTAGCAGTGGCCTATAGTGGTGAGCAGATTGTGGTTCTCGGGCTGCATATCTTCAATCTGCAGCAGGCTGGTAAGGGCGGCGCGATGATTGCCGAGGGCGCGCTGGCAGGTGGCGATGCGGCGTAGAAGCTGGGCGTTGCCTTGTTCGAGCATATTGGCGCGCTCAAGCCATGTCAAGGCCCGGTCGTACTGCTTCAGCGCCATCTCGCATTGTCCGGCAAGGTTGCAGTCGTCGGCCTCAATGCTGCCGAGTGCTTCGAGCCGCTCGTATTGAGCCAGCGACTCTTCGGGGCGTCCGTGCTCGAAGTAGATTCGGGCAGCTTCGCGCAGGGTAGGGGCATCGGCTACGAAAAGGTCGGAGAAGAGCGAGTTGTCGCTGAACGGCTTGAGCGAGAAGAGCGGGAAGAACTCGCCGCTGCGCGGATACACCTTCGCAAACCGATACAAGCAGGTGATGTAATTGATAATCAGCCGCTTGCGCTTTTCGCCTTCACCTGTATTGGCCCGAATATCTTCCGAGGCCTCTTCGAGCGCTTCGCGCTGCGCCATCAGGTTGCCAAACATAGCGTCGCGCTGCTTGGGCGGCATCGACAGTGCCAGGCTCACAAACGAGAACCGGTCGCTATCGCATAGCGGTGTCGCGGCGAAGATATCGGGCAGATCGACCATTGCCGGAGGCACCATTGAGTGTAACGTGTCGAAAGGCAGGAACCAATTGGCCAGAGTGTTGAAGAACGGGAAGCGCTTCAGCTGCGCGAAGGCCGTCGCTACAATATCGTCGCCGCTGGCCTGCCTGTTGTTCATATCCATAATGGAATTGATAAGCCCCGACTGGTCGAGCTGGCCCATCACATTCTCATCGGCGAGCTTCTCCTCATCGGTGAGCACCTCGGGCCGCAATATATCGGGGTTAATCTTGCGAAGGCGCGGCATTATGTCGTCGCGAATCTTCTTTGACATTGCCTCGGCTTCGGTGGCGCGGAGATACTGTAGAGCTATGGTGCGGCAATCGGTGAAGGCTTCACGGCTGTCGCCGAGCATCTTCAGCCGTGCCATTACATCGCCCGAAAGCTCACAGCGACGGCGGTGACGTGTAGCCACAAAACCTATGGCCACAAGCGCCCTTGTTTTCACCATCAGCGACTGCGATTGCTCGTAAGTGTCGAAGAGTAGGGCGAAGCGCCCTTCGTCGTAGCTATAGAGCAATGACAGCAACAACGCGCTCACCAGCAAGCCGCTCAAGCGCTCAGCGTAGATAGATGGCTTGGCTAAGAGAATGCGCCTGAGGACCTCATCGTCGTCGCTGCCGGGTGTTGAGGTCCACACCACATTAAAGAGGTCGGTCTCAGCGGCTTCGTGGCGGTCTTTGGCCGCCTTGATTGCCACCGCATCGTGAGGCTCGGGCTGCTCGTGCAAGCGGTAATAGGCGGCGAGCGCATCGCGATAGCGCTGCTCGGCAACCGCCACCGTCAGTCGTTGGGTATCTAGAAGGCGGCGTGTGCCGTACATCAGCGCAGGGCTTACAGTGTAGAGCAGCCGGAAGCGTATCTCATCGTTGATGCTATAGAGCCGCTCTATCAACTTGTTGTAGATTTCGCGCCGCGACGGGTCATCGACGCCTTTCGACATATATTGCAGCATCAGCCGGTAGTTGCCGTAGGCCTCATCGAAGCGCGACCGGATGCCTTCAAGCGACTCTTGCTGCAGCAGGCCGCGTAGCTTCTCGCCGGCAAGATACACTCGCCGGTAGTCGAGCATTCGCTCTATGTTGTCGTGATTATACTGTATTTCGCGTTCGGTCATAATTCAATCTTTATTAGGTTGAGCCTAAAGCATTCGACAAAAATAGTGCCAATCTCAGCCCTATCTTCGTTGATAATGTACAAATTTATACAAAAATGCCCACATTTCGCGCTTAATACCCCAAAATATCGCCAATTATTGCAGCCCGAGCGAGCGATTTACTAAAAATATCGTATCTGTGCTCCGCACGATTATTGATTTCGGCCTCATTAAGGGTGCTGTACTATGCGGATATGTGGCGGATTTTGAGTAATTTTGCCGATAATTCTTCGGCACAGACTCTTCATTCGATAAATCGACTATTC
>CAMHGU010000165.1 GCA_946184715.1 uncultured bacterium
AGCAGATGATGATACCGAGGGCAAGCATATTCTTCGATGCCCATTCCACATCCTTGGGCCGCGAGGTCACGGCATAGCTGTCGTTGCCGCGCGCACGCTTGTTCTGCCACGAGAGCAGGAAGGCGTAGAGAATGTGGATCAAAGCGCCGGCAGCTATGATAGCCGTGCCCACAAGCGCATACCAATTGGCACCTAAAAACTCGCAAATCTTATCGTAAGCACAATACGAGAAGATAGCCACAGCGTTCATTGCCGCATGGAAAGTTAAGAAGAGGATAAGGAACAGACCGGTGACCGACATCACTATCTTCCTACCCACTGATGATTTGATTAACCACATAGCAGTTCAGTTGAGATTTGTTATTTATTTGTTTTTAAGGTTATTATCTACTTTTCTATCGGGCGGCTCATGGCAAGCCGGAGGCAGGGCACACCCTGCAACGCTACAAAGTTACCAATTTATAGCGTCTATTCCAAACCTTCCTCATCATTTTTAGTGATAGATGCCGGCGAAGATGCCGGCGAAGTGGTTAAAAATGAATGTGAGAAAAGGGTCAGACAATGCGGCCGCCGATGCGGGCGTAGGCGGGGCAATGCGGCTCGTGGTCGTTGACGAGGCCCACGCTCTGAATGAAGGAGTAGATGAGTGTGGAGCCGAGGAAGCGGAAACCGCGGCGACGGAGGTCGGCGGCGATGCGGTCTGACAGTTCATTGCGGGTAATCCACTCGCCCTCGAGGCGCCGACGATAGATGAGCGTTGTGCCATCGGTGAAGGCCCACAGATAGCGGTCGAAACTGCCGAATTGCCCGATAATATCGAGGAATTTCTGCGCATTGCCCACCACGGCCTCAATCTTGCGGCGCGAGCGTATCATTCCCGGATAGGCCAAAGCGCTCTCCACTTCGGCGGGACCGAAGGCCGCCACCCTGGCATAGTCAAAATCAGCGAAGCAGGCGCGGAAGATGTCGCGCTTGAGGAGCATCAGGCGCCAGCTCAGCCCGCACGAGAGGCATTCGAGCATCAGGTACTCGAAGAGGCGCCGGTCGTCGTGGCACGGCACTCCCCACTCCTCATCGTGATACCGTTCGAGCAGAGGGTCGTCGGCAAACCACGGGCATTTATCGGCTTCGGTGCTCATCGGGGGGTATTCAATCGGGACGATGCAGGGTGAGGAATACGGTGGGGAAGTCGTTGCGCTCGTCGGCGGGGGTGAAATCGCCAATTTCGGTGAGCCAGTCTTCGAGGCGCAGCTCCGGCAAGCGGGTGTCGGCCTCGGGGAAATCGGCATCGATGAGCGTCAGGAAAATGGTATCAACCAGGGCGAGCGCCTCGCGATAAATCGACGCGCCACCTATGATGAAACGCTTCTCGTGCCGGGCGGTAAGGGCGAGAGCCTCGGCAAGGGAGGGCGCCACCGAAGCTCCCTCGGCTTGGAAGTCGGGGTTGCGGGTGATGACCACGTTTTGTCGGCCGGGGAGTGCCCCATTGGGGAGCGATTGCCAGGTCTTGCGGCCCATAATCACGGCGTGGCCCATCGTCAAAGCCTTGAAGCGCTTGAGGTCGGCGGCGAGATGGCAGAGCAGGCCGCCGCGGTGGCCGATGGCGCCGTCGCGCGACATAGCGAGAATCATCGCCACATTGTCGCACCCGTTCATACCGATACTACGCCTTTGATGTGAGGATGAGGGTCATAGCCCTCGAGAGTGAAGTCGTCGTAATGGAAACCGAAGATGTCCTTCACCTCAGGGTTGAGCTTCATCACGGGCAAGGGTCGCGGCTCGCGCGAGAGCTGCAGGCGCACCTGCTCGAGGTGGTTCAGATAGATGTGGGTATCGCCCGTGGTGTGGACAAACTCGCCCGGCTCAAGGCCCGTCACCTGCGCCATCATCAGCAGTAGCAGGGCATAGCTCGCTATGTTGAACGGCACCCCGAGGAAGAGGTCGGCGCTGCGCTGATAGAGCTGCAGGCTCAGCCGCCCGTTGGCCACGTAGAACTGGAACAGCGCGTGGCACGGCGGCAGCGCCATGCGCGGCAGGTCGGCCACGTTCCAGGCGCTGACGATGATGCGGCGCGAGTCAGGGTTGTGGATGATGGTATCTACGGCTTGCTTAATCTGGTCGATGGCGCCACCGTCGTAGTCGGGCCAGCTGCGCCATTGGTAGCCGTAGATGTGACCGAGGTTGCCCTCGGCATCGGCCCATTCGTTCCATATCCTCACGCCGTTCTCCTGCAGGTACTTCACATTGGTGTCGCCGGCCAGGAACCATAGCAGCTCGTGGATGATGGAGCGCAGATGCAACTTCTTGGTGGTCAGCAACGGAAATCCGTCGGCAAGGTCAAAGCGCATCTGATGCCCGAAGACGCTCAGCGTCCCCGTGCCGGTGCGGTCGGTCTTCTTCGCGCCGTGCTCCATCACGTGGCGCAGCAAGTCGAGATACTGTTTCATTTCACTATCGAAATTATTGATGTAGCGACTACAAATTTACGCCATTTTCCCGTAATCCCCAAACTCGCGCGCCGCAACCGCCGGTTTTGCTTTTTTACCGCCGGAGGGTGGTAATGTCGCGAATTTTTTGTAACTTTTGCTGCCATTTCAAAACCGACGATTTATATGAACCGAAGTAATCAGAGTAATCAGAAATGAATATCGAGGAATATCGTGATTATTGCCTGTCGCTCGGCGGCGATGTGGAGGAGAAGCTGCCCTTCACCGCTTTCAAATATGCCGGCGACGTGCTGGTGTTCTATGTCAATGGGCATATGTTCGCCTTCTTCCGATGCGACCACTTCCAAGTGGTCACGCTCAAATGTCGGCCAGAGTGCATCGAAGAGCTCAAGGCGCGGCATAGCTGCATAGGCCACCCGTTCAACCTCTCGCCCAAGCATTGGATAGGCGTCGATGCCACCACGGCCCCCGACGACCTCCTGCGGCAGCTCACCCGCGACTCCTACGAGATAGTCAAAGCCAAATGCAGAAAATAGCCCGATAACATTAGGGGCGCCACTCCGGTATTCTCATTTGGCCATATTTCTATAGCGCAGATAGGCGTTGCAGGCCGTCGCAAGGCCTTCGGCACCAGGCGATTCCTCAAAGAATGTGACCTTGCAATCATCGGCCCACGGGCTCCAGTTGCCTACTATGCGACCATCGCGAGCCACCACAGGGCGGAAGATGCCTTTATTGTCGTGGGCATGATGCCGATGCTCTATCGGGAGCACGATGTCGCGCGACTTGTAGCCTATGAGATACTCGTCGTAGGGCGGGAGAAGGAGGTATCGCCCCCTTCGGAAGCCTCGGATGCGGCAGTCATCGGTGAGATAGAAGGTGCGACCGTTGTGGCTCACTTGGTGGAGGTAGTCGCCCAAGAGCGCGATTGCCTTTCGACAGTCGCCGATATTCAGCCCCGACCACCAGGCGAAATCCTCGAGCGTGGCAGGCTGGTGGCTACGGAAATATTTGCGGGCTACATAGGCCAGCGCCTCATCGCGCTCCATCGTGACCGAAGCCGTCACCTTATCGGCCGCAAGCGCGTAGGTGGGTTTCATAGGCAACAAGTCGCCGCTGCATAGAAGCCCGTTAAGCTCCGCCAGACGGATGTGGAACGACAGATGCTCCACTTGGCCGGCCATCCCGCGCTCCACCAGCGCCTGCTTGAAATCCTCCTTGGTGGCGCTCCGGCGAAGAGCCGCGGTGCGAGCGAGGATATCGCCCACTTGCGCCTGCTCCCGCTCGGTGATGCTTATCCTGTTGCTACTCATCCAGCCTTTGGTCACGGCAATCGCCTTAGGGGCGAGAAGGGCGAGCATCGGCCGGTAGTCGCGCGCCGATACCAGTTGCCACGTGCCGCGCATCAGGTGGAGCCTGATGATTCGCCCCGCGTCGAAGGCCGCCTTGAAGGCTTGGTGCGATGGCTCGCGCGTGCGCATCGCCACCGCCCAGCGCATCGCGCGATACTCCTGCGCCTGCATCGCGCCCATATAATCGACCAGCTCGGCCGGGTCGGACAGCTGTGGCGCGCAGAGTTGCTGGTTGAGAAGTCGGAGGGCTACAAGATTCATCGGCATCGTTCCGGCTCATTACTCCGATTACTCAATCTCCTTACCATCTCTTCAAGCTGCGATATTCTTTGATGTAGCGCTACGTTCTCCTCCCTGAGGGCTGCGAGTTGTTCATCTTGACGACGGCGGTAGGAGGTTCGGGCTGTATGCATCTGTTCTTTGATACCTCCTTGTGTCACAAAGCGTTGTTGTTGGGTCTTGAGTAATTGCCCAAGCATATAGATGACTTGGTGACAGAGGGTGATGCCGAGGTTGGCCAACTCCTCTTCGCGCATACGCTCGGCATATCCGGCGTACTGCTCAAAAAAACTATTGCTACGTACCCAGCGACGCATATCGTCGAGGCGGCTGTAGTTCAGAGGCCATTGCCGCAAAGAACGGGTGCGCAGATAATCCTCATAGTCAGCGAGAAGCTCCTCGATGCTTGCTCGAGCCACATTGGTCAGCTTAATTTCCGTCTCAGTCGAGGTGGAGGCAGCCTGATTACCCTCGGCAATGTTTTGCTTGCCGGAGCGTGCCGCTTGTATCATTTGGTCTACAGTGCGATCTCCATAAGTAGGCAAGAAACGCCGGCAGAAAGTGTAAGTGAGGTCGTAGAGTGCCTCCGCAACTTTATATACTCGCAGATGACGGTAATGCCCATGCTGAGGCAAGAATAGAC
>CAMHGU010000166.1 GCA_946184715.1 uncultured bacterium
TTCTCGCGCGCAGCGCGATTCTTGTAGCGACTATGCCAGCCAGACACCTCGCGAGCCGGACGAATTGGGCCTGGGCGGGCGGCGGTCAGCGGGCGGGGGCTACGAGGCAGGGGGGCGCGGGCGGGAGGTGGCTGCTGCGGATGCGCCAGGGCTGCGGGTAGAGGTTGTTGGCTCGGTTGCCCACGTTCTTCACGAAGCCGAGCGCCACGCCCTCATAAGTCACCGCCATAAAGCCCCGCGGCGCCTCCGCAAGCCCTATCGCCTCCCCCCGCAGATAGGCTACAGCCTTGGCGTAATCCACCTCGGCCGTGGGGAAGGCCTCGCGATTAAGGGCCGTGGAGAGCGCCAGCCGCGCATCGGGCACAAAATTCTTCCCTTTCACTGCGCCGAGCGCCACGCCCTCGCTCAGGGTGCGCACAGCTTGCGCGACGGTGGCCAGAAAACCGTCGGGCGGCGTGCCTACTACCGTGCCGCGCCGCTCCACGATGCTCATCGGCTCGCGCAGCAGCGTGGCGTAAGGAGCCAGGCGCTTGACGCTGCGCTCGGGCTTGACGGTCATCGGCGCGCCGCTGCCGGGCTTACGCAGCACCGCCACAAAAAGCCCCTCGCCCTCGATAAGGTGAGGCATAAAGCGGTAGCAATGGTGGGGCGTGTCGATGCCGGCGCGCAGGCCCCACGCCGCGGGCAACCGCAGGTCGAGGCTCTCGGCGCCGTAGCGCTCCACTACGTAATCCACCATCTTCTCGTTCTCCTCTCGGTTGAAGGTGCAGGTGCTATAGATGAAGTAGCCGCCGGGGCGAAGCGCGGGCCACACGTCGTCGATAATGCTCCGCTGCCTCGCCGCGCACTGCGCCACGAGCGCCGGGCTCCACTGTGCCACGGCCTCGGCATCTTTGCGCATCATCCCCTCGCCGCTGCACGGCACATCGGCCGACACCACGTCGAATGCCCCGCCGAGCCGCTGCCCTATCTCGGCCGGCGACGCCGAGGTGACGGCCACCGCCGGCGTGCCCCACTTGGCCATATTCTCGGCCAGCACCGCCGCGCGCGCCGCCACAATCTCATTAGCCACCACGCGGCTGCCCGGAGGCAGAGCGTCGATGATGGCCGTCGATTTGCCGCCGGGCGCCGCGCACAGGTCGAGCCACCGCACCGCCTGCCCTCCGCTCACCGCCGCAGCGATGTGATGCAATATCATCGACGACGCGTCCTGCACATAGTAGCACCCGCCGTGAAGCAACGGGTCGAAAGTAAACGCCTCGCGACCCTCCAAATACACGCCCTTATCGCACCACGCCACCGGCCGAAAACCATCGATGAAATCGGACGATTTCGTCACATTGCGCCTTATCGACACCGTGGCCGCGCGGCCCATCGCCGCTGCAAAGGCCTGCAGCTCCGCGGCCGGCAATATCGCCCGCATCTGCTCCATAAATTGCTCGCTGAGTTCCACCTTTGATATCAGTTTATATTCTTGTCAATTCACTATCTCACTATTTTTATATCAAAAGTACGCATTTTTTTGATTGCTTTTCAAAAATGTTTTGTAAATTTGTTCGACTTTGCGGTGTCAGCGTTTGTCGGCTGCCCGCGCCCCGACTTATGTAAGTAACTTATAAAATCTAATAAATCCTTAACTTAAAATTAGCATGAAAAGATTATCATCACTTCTTTCGATTGCGCTTGTGGCTGCCTGCCAGTGGCTTAACGCTGCGGTAGTGACCACGAGCCCAGCCATCCTTCAAGAGGATAGCAAGAACGTAAAGATTATCTTCGACGCCACTCAGGGTACCGGCGGCATGGTAGGCGCTACCGACTGCTACGCCCACACCGGCTGCACCATCAACGGCGTCGATTGGCAGAAAGCTCCCACCTGGGGCGATAACTCCGACAAGTACAAGCTGACCTCCATAGGCACCAACCTGTGGCAGCTCGATATGGGCGACATCCGTGAATACTACGGTGTCACCGACCCCAACCAGCACATCACCAAGCTCGAATTCGTGTTCCGCAACGGCGCTAAGACCAAGGAAGGTAAGGACGTGGGCGGCGCCGACATCTACGTGGAAGTGCACGAGTCGGGCCTCGCCGTGCAGGTGAGCACCACCCTCTCCAATGTGTTCCTCAACAAGGCTACATCGGTGCCCGTGACGGTTTCGACCACCACCACGGCCGACATTAAGCTGTTCCTCAACAAGGCCGAGGGCACGCCTCTGGCCACCAAGAGCGGCGCCACCGAGCTTCAGTACACCCACAACGCCAACACCGTGGGCAACTACTACTTCATCGCCGAAGCCACTGCCGGCGGCAAGACCGAGCGCGACACCCTCGCAGTGTGCTACCGCCCCAACTCCGCTCAGCAGGCCTACAGCGGTAAGCTTTACCAGGGCGCTACCGAGAATGCCGACGGCTCCGTCACATTCTGCCTCCTCGCCCCATCCAAGACCAACGTTATGCTCGTGGGCGAATGGAACGACTACCGCCCCGACGTGGCCACGATGATGAACTACCAGAACACCGATGCCAACAACCTCTCGGGCAAGTTCTTCTGGACTACCGTCAAAGGCCTCGACCGCACCAAAGAGTACGGCTACTACTTCCTCGTTGATGACCAGCTCATCGTAGCCGACCCCTACGGCAAGATGATTATGGACCCCTGGAACGACAAGTATATCACCGCCAAGGCCTATCCCGGCCTGCGGCCCTTCCCGCAAGAGAAGGTGGGCACCAACATCATCTCGGTGTATAAAGGCAACATCGACGACTACGACTGGGAGGTGAAGAACTTCCAGACCCCCGAGCGCGGCAACCTCATCGTGTATGAGCTCCTCGTGCGCGACTTCACCGACGAAGGCACCATCACCGCCGCTACCAACAAGCTCCCCTACCTCGAGCGCCTCGGCGTCAACGCCATCGAGCTGATGCCCGTGCAGGAATTCTCCGGCAACGACTCTTGGGGCTACAACCCCACATTCTACTTCGCCGCCGATAAGGCCTACGGCTCAGCCAAGGCTTATCGCCGATTCATCGACGAGTGCCACAAGCGCGGAATCGCCGTGATCCTCGACGTCGTGTTCAACCACGTGTGGGGCGACCACCCCTGGTGCAAGATGTACTGGAACAGCACCACCAACAAGCCCACCCCGGCAAGCCCCTTCTTCAACGTCGATGCTCCCCACGACTTCAGCGTCGGCAACGACTGGAAACAGGAATCGCCCTTCGTGCGCCAATACTTCGCCGACGTGCTCAAGTACTGGACCAAAGAATATAAGATTGACGGCTACCGCTTCGACCTCGCCAAAGGCTACGCCGACAGCCAGAGCTACTCCAGCCTCGGCCGCGACGCCTTTGCCTACAACTCCACCCGTATCGAGAACGAGAAGCGCATGATGGCCGCCGCCAAGAGCGTCAACCCGCGCTCCATCTTCATCTTCGAATCATTCGTGGCTTACTCTGAAGAGCAGGCCATCGGTGCCGCCGGCGGTATGTCGTGGCGCCAGATGATGAAGCCCTCGCAGCAGCAAGTGGGTATGTACCAGAGCGGCAGCGCCCTCGATGGCTACAACGACGGCAACAACTACTGGGTAAGCTACGCTGATAGCCACGACGAGGAGCGCCTCGGATACTGGGCTAAAGCCTACGCCAGCGACAAAACCGAAGCTACCTACTGCCTCCGCATCGGCTCCCTCGCCGCCCTCGAGTTCCTCAGCCGCGGCGCCAAGATGCTCTACGAATTCGACGAGATGGGCTACGACATCGCCCTCGGCGGCGACAACGTGAAGATGACCAAGAAAGCTCGATTCTGGAACCGCCTCACCCAGCCGGTGCGCCGCGGCCTCTACGACTCCTTCTGCGAAATCATCAACTTACGCGTCAACAACCCCGACCTCTTCAACAGCACTGAGTTCTATCCCGCCTACGCTCAAGCCAACTGGGCCGACGGCCGCTTCATCACCGCTCGCAACGCCGCCAAGACCAAGCAGCTCGTGGTGGCTGTCAACGTGACCAACACCCAGAAGACCTTCTCCTACACCTTCGACAACCCGGGCGCTACCTACTACGTCAACTCCAAGAGCTACGGCACTAACCCCGTGGTCAACACCTCGGCCGGTACCATCACCCTGCCCGCCCACGGATATGCCGTAATCAGCAATATGGCCAAGCCGTTCGACATCAGCGGCATCGACATCAGCGACCTCGACTTCTCGCCCGATGTGGATGGCGTGGAAGCTATCACCGTCGAGAGCAAGAAGGGTCCCGCCCAGCTCCGCATCTATCCTAACCCGGCTACCGACGTAGTCACCGTCATCGCCAACGATGTGAAGCTCATCGAAGTGTACTCAATGTCGGGCAACCTCGTAGCACGCCAGGCCGGCGGCGACCAGATCAACGTCAGCGACCTCACCACCGGCACCTACATCGTCCGTGCCACCACCGAGGACGGCACCTCCGTTGCCAAACTCCTGAAGCGCTAATCCCCCCTACCCTGCGATACCGGCGAGGGCGTTGCCACAGCGGCAGCGCCCTCGCTGCGTCTCCAC
>CAMHGU010000167.1 GCA_946184715.1 uncultured bacterium
GGCCAGCGGCTGCGGTCGGACACGCAGGCTCTGGCTATCTGCGAGGAGAACTCGTCGATATAGGCATCGAGCGAGGCGTATTGGTTGGCCTTAAACTCCTTCCATATTTGCTTCACCACCTGCTGGAAATGCGGGAACTTGGCGATTTCGCCTATCCAGGTCTGGCCATAGGGCGGGCGTTCGTAGATGAAGCGGCTACCTCCGCGGCGGAAGGTGTTGCCGAAGTCCCACACCGGGCCGAACACCATCTTGGTGTCGGCACCTTGCTCCTTGTGCCAGTAGCACGAGCCGTGGAACGACTCGGCGTTGTCGAGAATCTCCTGCACTATATAGAAGCGTGCCAGGGCGTCGATGTCGATAATCTCTTCCCAAGCGGTGCTGTTCTTATCGTTGGCATAGATAGCATCGTCGGCACTCTGCCCGAGGTTGAGCAGATAATCGCGCTGGGCGGGCGAAAGAGCTTCCGGGCTCTTGTGAGTAAAGCGTATCACCTCGCCATTGCCCTCTTGGAATCGCACCTGCTCGTTGTCGGGCTCATCGTAGTTGTCGATCTCCACGAGCCAGCCACCGGTGATGAGCGCCGGGTCGGTTTCGTTGTCGGCCTGCTCCACGATGTTGACGCGGTCCTCATCGATGCGGATTAGCTCGGTGAGCATATAGAGGCCGATGTAGTCGCCATTGAGCACCACCTCCACGGGGGCTTGCCCGGGCGTCCAGGCGAGGCCGAGGCGGCGGCTCAGCTCGAAGCCTACGGTGTTGCGCAGGTAGCCGCTCTCATCGTCGGCGTGGGCCATAAGAGCGAAGTGCTTGCTCTTCTTCATTCCGAGCAGAGCGGCCTTGGAGTCGAGCTTGAGGCGATATGGTTTCTTGTCGAAGCCCGTCCAGGTGTAGTTGCCGCGCCCTTTGATTTGGAGCGGCAGCGGCTCGGCGGCGGTGCCGAAGGCCTCCACGCCCTCCACGCCCTTCGGGTCGAGATAGTAGGTGCCGGCCAGATAGTCGTCCTTCGACACCACGGGTGCCCCACCCTCAGTGTTGATATACATCACGGGCAGGCTGCCCGATGGGGTTGCGGCTGTTACTTCAGTTGTTGCCAGGCCCACGATAGCGATGAACATCGCGAGCGTTGCGATAATCTTTTTCATAGGTTTCTACGGGTATTGATTTTGTTGAATTTATGATTGCACGGTTATTTCTTCTCGTCGGCGAAGCGATTGGGGAAGTCAATCTTCACGGGCGGTCGCTTCAGCGCATAGATAATCAGGCCTATGCCCAATATGATGAACGGGATGGAGAGCAGCTGCCCCATATTGAGGGCCATACCCTGCTCCCACTCCACCTGCTCGTTCTTGACAAACTCAATCAGGAATCGGGCCGAGAAGAGGATGGTGAGGAAGGTGCCGAATATCAGGCCCGGGCGGCACTCGGCATCGCGGCGCCAATACATCCACATCAGCAGGCAGGAGAGCGCGATATAGGCCGCGGCCTCATAGAGCTGAGTGGGATGCGAGGGAGCCGACATCACCGGCTCGGCGCCCGCCATCCACTGGTGGACATTGGTGACGAAAGAGAAGGCCCAGGGCACATCAGTGGCGTGACCATAGATTTCGTGGTTCATCAGGTTGCCGAGCCGGATAAGCGCGCCCACGAAGCCCACGGGCACCACAAGACGGTCGAAGGTCCATAGCGGGCTGCGCTTGGTCACCGCCCACGAATATATAAAGACGGCCACTATGATGCCGATGGTGCCGCCATGGCTGGCAAGGCCGCCGTTCCATATCTTGAGAATTTCGCCCGGGTGAGCGCCGTAGTAGTCCCACTCATAGAAAAAGACGTGGCCCAGGCGCGCGCCTATGATAGTAGCCACCACCACATAGATAAAGAGCGAGCCAAGCCACTTCTCGGGCGCGCCCTCGTGGCGAAACTCGCGCGACACTATTACATAACCAATGTAGAAGCCGATGGCGAAGAGCACTCCGTACCACCGTATCGTCACTACCGAACTGATAATATCGGGCTTAGCGAGCCACGTCACAAATGAAAGCATAAAGCATCAATCGGTTTATTTCACGCAACAAATTTAGTTAATAATCATCACATAGCCAAAGAGTAACGCGCCATATCGAAGTGCCTTGTCGATTTACGCTCCGATGAGGAATCTCGAGCCGGGCAGATACGATACCGCCTTGACAGCGAGATATGTACACAAGTAAGCTACAAGGCCACCGCCGAGAATCACCACCCAGGGCGAAGAGGAGCACAGCTCGGGAAAAAGCGGCAGCACCACTTGGCGGATTACCAGAATCTGCGCCAGATAGATTCCCATAGAGTAGCGCGAGGCATCGGCCACAATCGCCCCTATCGGCATCCACGCCTTCTCCACGCGCCCGAAAAAGCCGCGAAACAGCAAGAACATCGCCACGCCGTAGAGATTGACATTGGCGGCGAAGTCGGTATTGAGCAGGTCGAAGCGCGCTTGCTCGCCGGTGGTGTGGACATAAGCGAAGAGCGGCAGCGCGATGCCCAGAAGCACGAAGGCACCGATGCCGAACGCCCTGACGCGCGCATCGCGCAACCGCTCCGGGTGCTTCATCAGCCACCACCCGAGTAGCGGCATTCCCAGCACGCTATAGAACTGAAACATCACGGTCTTGGTAGCCAAGTAGCTCGGCACGAAATAGCCCAAGAACGGCAGCGAGCACGAGATGAGCCACACCGCCAGCAGCCCCTCAATGAGCCTCAGCGAGGCGTGCCTGATAATAATCGACAGCACCGGCATAAAGAGGTAGCAGGCTATGATGATGTAGAGGAACCAAATCACGCCCTCGGCCGGCACCAGCGGCACCGTGAGCAGTTTCATCACCGCGCCACCGGCGGTCACCGCGCCCGTAGCCCACTGCTCGGCCACATATATCAGCGACCATAGCAGGAGCGCCGGCACTACCTTCCCGAAGCGCTTGCGATAGAACTTGGGCGTGGCGGTTGCCACCGGCAGCAGCAAGGCGCCCGAGATAAGCAGAAAACAACTCACCGCCGCATTGCATATAGCCGCGGCGATGGTGATTTCCGGCCCGTAGTCGGCTACAGGGCTATACTGGAACACGTGAACGAAGATGATGACATAGGGAGCAAACGCACGAAACGCATCCATCCAAAAGATGCGTTTCATTTTTCGTGTTGCGGAGTTTGCGCTATGCCAATTCATCGGGGCGTCAAGCGTCGATATTGGCGTAGGTGGCGTTCTGCTCGATAAACTCGCGTCGCGGCCCCACATCTTCGCCCATAAGCATAGAGAAGATGCGATCAGCCTCGGCGGCGTTGTCGATGGTCACCTGCTTGAGCATACGGTTGGCCGGGTCCATAGTGGTCTCCCAGAGCTGCTCGGGATTCATCTCGCCCAAACCTTTGTAGCGCTGCAGCTTGAACTTGGTGTCGTTCTCGCCTTGGCAGAAACGCTCCATAAACTGCTGCACCTGCACATCGTTCCAGCAGTATTCGCTCTTGTCGCCTCGCGTGGCCTTATAGAGCGGCGGCGTGGCGATGTAGAGATAGCCGTTCTCAATGATAGTGCGCATACGGCGGAAGAAGAAGGTCATCAGGAGCGTAGCGATATGGGCGCCATCCACATCGGCATCGGTCATAATGATAATCTTATGGTAGCGGAGCTTCTCGAGGTTGGCCTCCTTGGAGTCCTCTTCGGTGCCGATAGTGACGCCGAGCGCTCTGAACATATTCACAATCTCCTGGCTTTCGAACACCTTGTGATCCATCGCCTTCTCCACGTTGAGGATTTTACCGCGGAGCGGGAGGATAGCCTGGTGGCGCGGGTCGCGGCCCTGCTTGGCCGAGCCGCCTGCCGAGTCGCCCTCCACGAGGAAGAGCTCGCTATCCTCGGGATTCTTCGAGGAGCAGTCGGCGAGCTTGCCGGGGAGGCCGCCGCCGGCCAGTGGCGACTTGCGCTGCACCTTCATTCGGGCGTTATAAGCCGCGGAGCGTGCTTGAGCGGCGAGGATTACCTTATCGACGATAGTCTTGGCCTCGCGCGGGTGCTCTTCGAGGTAGATGCGAAGGGCTTCGCCCACAGCGGCTTGCACAGCGCCCATCACCTCGGTGTTGCCGAGCTTGGTCTTGGTTTGGCCCTCAAATTGCGGCTCCATCACCTTGACCGAGATTACGGCCGTAAGACCTTCGCGGAAGTCGTCGCTATTGATTTCCACCTTGGCTTTCTCGAGCAGCTTATTGTCGTCGGCATACTTCTTGAGGGTGCCGGTGAGGCCGCGGCGGAAGCCCGTGAGGTGCGTACCGCCCTCGATGGTGTGGATATTGTTGACGTAGGAGTAGATATTCTCGTTGAAGGTGGTGTTGTAGGTCAAAGCCACCTCCACGGGTACATTCGACTTGACGGTGTTGATATGAATCACGTCCTGAATCAGGTGCTCCTTGTTGCCGTCGATATA
>CAMHGU010000168.1 GCA_946184715.1 uncultured bacterium
AGCGGCAGCCCGGAATTGCGTTTCGAGCTGCCGCTTTGCTGTAAAGAGAGTAGGGGCTACTTTGCTTCGAATATGATAGGAACGAGGACGTGTACGTTTACGGGCTTACCATTCATCTTGCCTGGAGAGAACTTCGGCATAGAGTTGACCAGGCGTAGTGCCTCGCGGTCGAGCGCCGGGCTGATGCTGCGTATCACTTCAGCGTCCTTGATGGCTCCAGTCTTGGTGACGGTGAATTTTACTATCACGCGCTTTGCCTTGTCAAGATTCTTGGCTTCGGCGGGATATCGGATGTTGTCCTTTATCCATTTCGACATCGCCTCATCCCCGCCCGGGAATTTCGGCATCACCTCAGCTACTTCGAGCACCTCATCGTTGTCAGCCTTAGATGCCTTTTTAGCTTTGTTAGTCTTGCTTTTTGTGGTTCTGGCTTTACCACGAGGAGCGGCTGTAGTCTCTACCACTCCGAAAGAGAGGCTTGCTATCACAAGCACAATCAGGATTCTCAATTTCAGTTTCATTGGTCGTAGGTTAAATTATTAATGGTTTGATTAGTGAAATGACTGGTAATAAGTCCGGCAAGTGTGAACCCGAAAATTCCGGTGATGTGAACCAACGAGCCGTTGATGTGCTTCTTGCGGCTGTGCCACTCGGGGGCGTCGGCTACTGGTCGCGCCTCATCGGCGGTCGGCTCGCCGAGGTTGGGCAGCAGCTCGTCGGAGAATACGCATTGAAATTTGCGGGCGGGAAACAGCTTGGTGCGCTTGAAGCGGTCGCGGAGCGCGCGCGCCAGCGGGTCGCCCTTCACCTTCCAGAATTCGGCCACGCCGATGCGGGTGGGGTCGAGCTTGAGCGCCGCGCCCATCGACGACACGAAGAGCGCGCCTTTCACGCGCGTGGCTCTGAGAATGAGCGACGCTTTGTCGGCAAGGCTGTCGATGGCATCCACGATGCAGTCGTACTGCTCCAGCCCGAACTCCTCGGCGCGCTCGTCGCTGTACACCGAGCGCAAGGCCGTGATGCTGGCTTCGGGGTTGATCTCGAGCAGCCGGCGCCACAGCGCCTCCACCTTCACCTCGCCTATGGTGGCCGTGGTGGCCATCAGCTGACGGTTGATGTTGGTCACGTCAACGCAGTCGCTATCCACGAGCGTCAGACGGGTGAAGCCGGTCCTGACCAGCGCCTCGGCACACCAACTGCCCACGCCGCCCACGCCGAAGATGATGACCCGCCGCCGAGCTAGCGACGACGCGGCCTCAGCCCCCAGCAGCAGCTGAGTGCGAGAGTAGATAGGGTTGATGTCGATGCCTTCGCTCATATCGCCTGCTAAGTTGCGAAAAATTCCCCACTCGTGCAACTTTTCCCCGCCCTTTCTTCCCCGCCCGCACCCGATTTCCACCGACTTATAGGGCTAAAGGACTCCCGAGCCGTGATTTTTTACCCCGCAGCGCAAACCGTATAGCAAGTGAAGTGCAAATACCTCTCAACCGTTTGGACTCATTATTAGGGGTGAAATGATGTGGACACGCCCCGTTTGCTCGGGGGTGCGGATTGCCGTGGCGGCCCTCAGAGCCAGGCTGCGAGCTGGAACAGGAGGCGATAGGGAAGCGCTATGGTGTCGTTGGCCATTATGCGGCGGTTGGCCTCGGGAAAGGTGGATTGCCAGAGCCGCAGGGTGCGGGGCGCTACGCTGAGCATCTTGATTTTGGAGGCGAACTTCAGATGGAGCAGGAACTGCTCGAAGCGCTCGGCGAGGCCGCGCTCCGCCAGCCACGCGTCGATGAAGCGAGCGCACTCCACCTGCTGGCGCATTCGCTCCTTTTGGTTGGAACTTGAGGCGGTGTACGACGCCTGATTCTCCTTGCGATAGTGATAGAACGGCCGGTCGATGAAGCTCGTGCGCGCGGCCACGGCCAGCGCCCGCGCCGTGAGGCTGACGTCCTCCCAGCAGTTGATGCCCTGAGGCACCCGCAGCGCGTAGTCGTTGAGCAACGTCCTCCGTATCAGCTTATTGCACACTGACAGATTGGCGGCGCAGATGGCCATCGCGTTCGGCCCGCGGCTGAAGTCGCACCGCATAGGCCGGTGGTTCTCATACATTCCGGCGGCCACCACATCGGCATCGTCGCGCTCGGCCGCGGCCACCATCGTGGCTATGCAGTCGAGGTCGAGCCAGTCGTCGGCATCGCAGAAGGTGACGTACTCGCCCCGCGCCTCATCGATGAGGTGATTGCGAGTGGCGGCAAGCCCCTGATTGCGCTCGTGGGTGATGACGCGCGTCGCGGCCGCCCGCTGCGGATAGGCCTCAAGCACAGCCTGCAATGCATCCACACTGCCGTCGGTGGAGCCGTCGTCGATAAAGAGATACTCGATATCGCCGTAGCTCTGCTCGAAGAGCGACCGCGCGCACTCGCCCACGTAGGCCGCGCGATTATAAAGCGGTATGCCAATCGTCACTTTCGCCATATCCTTAATTATTTATCATCGCAAAGATACTCATTCACGGCCAATGCCGCAATATTTCGCTATCAAAAGCGTTATAATATCAGTTAACTGTAAAATCATATTAATATGGCAAGCAAACGAGACCTTAAGAAGACAATAACCAACATCTGCGGCGACCTGGCCGGCGCCTGCATCATCTCCGAGACCTATATGGGTGCCGACAGCGACAAGATGCTCCAGCTCGTGGTGGCCTTTGCCGAGCTGCAGGAGAAATGCGTGAAGAACGTGACCACGGCATTCGACCACACCCCGGCCGACTTCGACAACAACAAGGCGTACCGCAAAGCCCGCAAGGCCTACTACCGCGCAGCCTACGGCAAGCTGCTGACCGACTTCAACGCCCGCGTCGATGAGCTTCTCAAGCAGCTCAACGCCGCCATTCCCGCCGAAGCCAAGCAAAACAACAAGGCACTCTGATGCTCTGCAAAGCTCTGCTGAAGCTGTTCGGCTGGAAGGTGAGCGTCACCACGCCCGACTTTCCACAAAGCGTGATATGCGTGGCTCCCCACACCTCCAATTGGGACTTCGTGCTCTGCGAGCTCGCCATACGCTCGGTGCGTCGCCACTCCGGATTTATGATGAAGGCCTCGTGGTTTCGATGGCCATTAGGCCCCATCTTCCGGGCTATGGGCGGCATTCCCGTAAAGCGCGACAAGCATAGCGGCGTGGTCGATAGCGTGGTGGAAGGATTTCGCAACGGCACCATCCGCAACCTCGCCATCACGCCCGAAGGCACCCGCAAGGCCGTGGTGGAGTGGCACACCGGCTTCCTCCGCATCGCCTATAAGGCTCAGGTGCCGCTACAGCTCGCCTGCCTCGACTATGCCGGCAAGACGATTACCCTCGACTACGTGTTTGAGCCCACCGGCGACATCGACGCCGATATGAACGCCGTCAAGAAGTTCTACAGCGACCGCAACCTCGCCGGCAAGCATCGCGAATATTACACCGTCAACCCCTCCCAATCCACCGGCAATGAATCTTAACATATACGGACTGAGCATCGACATCGCCTGGCGCGACAAGGAGGCCAACCTCGCCGCCGTGGCCGAGGCGATGACGCGTATGCCACAAGGTGTCGATATCGTGGTGCTCCCCGAGATGTTCTCCACCGGCTTCGTCACCGACGACCGCGACGCCGCCATCGACCTCGCCGAGCGCAACATCGACAGCACCGTCACCGCCCTCAAGCGGCTCTCGGCGCAGTACAACGTGGCCATCGCCGGCACCTTCATCGCCCGCACCATAGCCAAGGTGTTCAACCGCGCCTTCTTCATCGAGCCGTCGGGCGACGACACCTACTACGACAAGCGACACCTCTTCACCCCTGGCGGCGAAGCCCGCTGCTACAACCGCGGCGAGTCGTTTCCGCCCATCATCCGCTATCGCGGCTGGAACATTATGCCCCTGATATGCTACGACCTGCGCTTCCCGGGCTTCTGCCGCAACATCAACCGGCGCTACGACCTGCTGCTCGTGATGGCCAACTGGCCTCGGCAGCGCATCAACGCCTGGCGCACCCTGCTCGCCGCCCGCGCTATCGAGAACCAATGCTTTGTGGTGGGTATCAACCGCTCCGGCACCGATGCCGCAGGCCTTGAATACCCCGCCGGCTCCAGCTTCGTATTCGACTACCTCGGCAACTCCATCGGCAACCCCTACGGCACCATAGGCATCGCCGCCCAATGCGACGAAGCCGCCTATCATCGCCACCTCGAGCGCTTCCCCGCCTGGCGCGATGCCGATGAGCTCACCCTCATCGACCGCGACATCCTCGCCCCCGCCGCCCGAAAGCAGCAAGAGCGCCCCGCCGAGCATTGACACCCCGCTCCCCCTCCCTCCGGGAACACTGATGCCACAAGAATGCGGCTGCGCCGCAGAAATATCTTTAAAATGTCTTTATAATAGGCTGCGCTCCG
>CAMHGU010000169.1 GCA_946184715.1 uncultured bacterium
ATCAACTGGGCGGCCGTGGATGTGAAGATGCGCAACACTATGCGCACCCTCGCCGCGCTCAAGCACACTATCCCCGCGCTGCGCGACGCCACGCAGGGCAGCGACACCCCGGAACCCACCTGGGTGACCGTCACCGGCGCCAATCAGAACAACATTATGGCCTATACCCGCAAGAGCCGCGACAGCGAAGTGCTTGTGGTACTCAACTTTGCAACCACTGAGGCCGTAGCCAATCTGTCGGGCCTCACCGCCGGCACTTGGAGCTGCTGGCTCAATAGCTCCACAATCAAGGGCGGCACCAGCCGCAAGAACGAGACCTTCGGAGCTTCGCAGTCTATTACTATCGAGCCTAAAGGCTATCGCGTGTATGTCAAAGGCAGCTTCCGCGAGGAGGACAATGTGCAGGAGGATAAACCGATAAGCGATTTGGTCGATGATGCCGCCTACTCGGTATTCTACGAAACCCCTTCGGAGGCCGTTATCTGCGTATGGTTGTGGAATGACCAGAAAGGCCAGTTCACCGCCAACTCTTGGCCCGGCGACCAGCTGACCCGTATCGGCCTCGCTTCCAACGGCAGCGTTATATATAAATATGTAATCAACGTGGCCGAAGGCGAGAATCCGCCCACCAACCTCATCTTCACCAAGAACGGCTCCGACGATGCCGCCAAGACTTTCGATGGCGCGTTCCTCAACCACGGCTATTACATCGAAGGCCAGGGAATGGCTACCTATCAGGTGCCCACCTCGGGCGTGACAGCCATCAAGGTCGATGCCGACGATGCTGATGCTCCGGTCTATAACCTTATGGGCCAGATGATGCCGGCAGGGCAGACCCTGCGCCCGGGCATCTACGTGAAGAAAGGTCAAAAGTTCATCGTAAGATAAAACTTGTCAATACAACTAAAGAGAGCCGTGCATTGCCGCGGCTCTCTTTGCATTATGTGGTCACGCCTCAATCGTCGATAACCTCCAGGTAGAAGCTGAAGGGGCGGAAGCCGTCGTTGCAGCTTATCATGGCGCTGAGCGGATTGCGCATCCACCCGTCGAAGAAGTTGCCATCGCCGCGTGCCAGCGATTCCACAAACGACCGCATCGACTCCCACGCCGAGGGGCATAGCCCTGCGGGGCGGCGGCCATCGACCGACACCCACACCTGCCCGGCAGTCACCTCGCAGGCGTGCTCTATCGGGTTCTCGTAGAGCGCCATAAGGTCGCTGTAAACCGTCTGCCTTACGGCTGTGATTCTTACCTTGTTCATATCATTCGCAAAGTTATGACAAATGCCGTGGATAGGCAAGTGTGGTTGTCTATGTCGGCGAATTTGTATAATTTTGCATTGTAGTAATGAATTGCTGTGGCAACAGACTGCTAAGGGCTGTGGCGGCTGCCGTGCTGGTCGTCACAGTGATGTCGTGTAGCCTTACCAAGCACGTGCCCGAAGGGAAGATGCTGCTCGATAATGTGAAGATCAACGTCACCGACAGCAAGGCCGTGACCGACAAAGACCTCGTGGGCTATCTTCGCCAGACCCCCAACCACAAGGTGCTTGGCGGGCTACGGCTGCAGCTGATGACCTACAACCTCTCGGGCCGCGACTCAACCGGGCGCTTCAACCGCTGGATACGGCGAGTGGGGCAGGCTCCGGTAATCTACGACTCGGCGCTTACCGATGCCTCGGCGGTGCAGCTGCGCCGCGCCGTGCAGAATCTCGGATACGTCCACGCCGAAGTGGATACCAAGCGCGACCTTAAGCCCGAGAAGAAACGCGCGAAGGTGACCTACGACATCACCCTCCACGACCCGTACTACATCCGGTCGCTGACTTACAATATCCCCGACGATACTCTGCGCAGCATCATCTTGGCCGATACCTCGCAGCTGCTACTCAAAGAGGGGCACCTCTTCGACCGCAACGTGCTTGAGGCTGAGCGTCAGCAGATTACCGCCACATTGCGCAATCGGGGCTACTTCGCTTTTAATAAAGACAATATTAACTACACGGCCGACACCGCTGCCAATTCGCTTGCCGTTGACGTGACCCTCAACGTCAATGAGCCGCGCCCCAACAACCGGCTGCCCGGATACACGGAGCATAGCCCCTTCTACGTGCGCCACGTGACGGTAGTCACCAACTACGACCCTGTGACCATGCGCGACGAGACACAATACGTGGCCCGCGACACCGCCATCTTCAACGGGCTTGAAATACACTACGACGATTTCTACCTCCGCAAGCGCGTCATCGATGAGTCGTGCTACGTGCGTCCCGGCGAGCCGTTCAGCGCCGATGCCACGCAGCGCACCTACAACGCCTTCGGGCGCCTCGGCATCTTGAAATTCGTCAATATCAACTACCGGCCGGTGGGCAATGTGGATGGAAAGAACTGGGTAGATGCCTATGTGCTGATGTCGTGCGGACAGTCGCAAAACGTAAGCCTCTCGCTCGAAGGCACCAACTCCGAGGGCGACCTCGGCTTCGGTGTGGGCCTCGGCTATCAGCATCGCAACATAGCCAAAGGCTCCGAAGTTCTGACTGCCAAGGTGGGCGTGGCCTACGAGGCAATCTCGGGCAACTTCTCCGACCTCATCAATAAGCACTACACCGAGTACACCGCCGATGTGGGCATCACCTACCCGAAATTCAAAGCCCCATTCCTCTCCAAGAGCTTCAAGGACCGCATTCGCGCCAACACCGAGTTCTCCACCAACTTCAGCTTGCAGCAGCGCCCCGAGTTCACTCGCTTGATAGTGGGCGCGGCCTGGAAGTATCACTGGAGCGAGCAGCAAGCCCGCACGCGCCAAACCCTCGACCTTCTCGATATCAACTACGTGTATCTGCCCGAGAGTAAGAAAGGTTTTATCGACGATATTACCAACCCGCTGCTGCGCTACTCCTATGAGGACCACTTCATAATGCGCCTCGGCTACATCTATTACCATACCAATAAGGAACAGGCCGCCAATCCTCTCTATCGCAAGTTTCAAAGCAACGTCTATACCCTGCGCTTCGCCGCCGAGACAGCCGGCAACACCCTCTTCGCCTTCTCCAAAATCACCGGTCAGAAGAAGAAAGATGGCGCCTATCGCATCTTCAACATCAACTACTCGCAGTACGTCAAAGCCGAAATCGACTATACCCTCCGCCATAAGTTCAACACCCGCCACGGCATCGCTTTCCATGCCGGCTTCGGCATCGGCATTCCTTACGGCAACTCCACGATATTGCCCTTCGAGAAGCGCTTCTACGGCGGTGGCGCCAATGGCGTCAGAGGGTGGAACGTGAGGTCGCTCGGCCCTGGCCGCTACGTAAGCAGCAACGAGCAAAGCGACTTCATCAAGCAGTGCGGCGACATTCGCCTCGACCTCAGCCTTGAGTATCGCGCCAAGCTGTTTTGGGTGTTTGAGCTTGGGGTCTTTGTAGATGCCGGAAATATCTGGACTATCCGCGACTACGACAACCAGCCAGGCGGCAAGTTCAAGTTTAATTCGTTCTATAAAGAGATAGCGATGGCCTACGGCGTAGGCCTGCGTCTCGACTTCGATTACTTCGTGCTCCGCTTCGACCTCGGTATGAAGGCTTATAACCCGGCCGAGGGCGCGGTGCGCTGGCCTATATTCAGCCCCAACTGGAAGCGCGACTACGCGCTGCACTTCGCCGTGGGCTACCCATTCTGAACATCAACGCTCCCCACGAT
The DNA here is from genome assembly GCA_946184715.1 of uncultured bacterium. GTDB lineage: Bacteria > Bacteroidota > Bacteroidia > Bacteroidales > Muribaculaceae > CAMHGU01. The sequence continues at coordinate 3,699 of CAMHGU010000169.1, forward strand.
TATGAAAAAGTTAGTGATATTTGACCTCGACGGCACCTTGCTCAATACCATCAGCGACCTCGGCGCCGCTGTCAATTACGCTTTGCGCGTCAACGGCTTGCCCGAGCACTCGCTCGATATGTATCCCAATATGGTGGGCAACGGCGTGCGGCGCCTTATCGAGCGCGCTTTGCCTATGGATCAGCGAAGCAATGCGATGATTGATAAGATGCTCACCGACTTCAAGCACTACTATAATCAGCACAAGAGCGATATGACCAAGCCCTATGAGGGCATCACGCGCCTGCTCGCCGACTTGCGCGATATGGATGTGGCCGTGGCCGTAGCGTCAAACAAATATCAGGAGGCTACCGAAGGGCTGATGCGCGATTTCTTCCCCGAGGTGGCCTTCGCGGCTGTCGAAGGACAGCGCCCCGATGTGCCTATCAAGCCCGACCCCTCGGTAGTGTTCTCAATCCTCAGCGCCACCTTCACGCCTAAGGCCGACACGCTCTACGTGGGCGATTCGGGCGTGGATATGGTCACGGCACGCCGCGCCTGCGTCGATTCGGTGGGCGTCACCTGGGGATTCCGGAGCCGCGAAGAGCTGGCCGAGAACCTCGCCACCTACATCGTCACCGAGCCGGCGCAGATTCTCGACATCGTGCGCGGCATCAACCTTCCCAACTACTACAACCGCTGAGCCTTTTACGTGGCAAA
>CAMHGU010000170.1 GCA_946184715.1 uncultured bacterium
CATTCCCCAAGAAAAGTGTGGTTCCCGCCAAACATTCCCCAAGAAAAGTGTAGTTTCAGCTTGCATATTCCCCAAGAAAAGTGTAGTTTTGCGCAAAATATCGCCTACTAATCTATATGAATCGATTAATTTACAATGATTTGCTTCGGTGGAAAAACCGAACCGACCGCAAGCCTCTAATTCTGCTCGGCGCTCGTCAAGTGGGCAAGACTTATATTCTCAAGGAATTCGGGCGCAATGAGTTCAAGCAGATGGTATATGTAAACTGTCACAAGAACGAGTTTGCCGCCAACCTTTTTAGAGACCTCTCAGTGGCACGAATCATCACAGAGCTTCAACGCTTTTATGAAACCACAATCACAGCCGACGACAGCATTCTGGTTTTTGACGAGATTCAAGAGGTGCCCGACGGCATTGCTTCATTAAAGTACTTCTGCGAAGATATGCCTCAGCTTCACGTGGCCGTAGCTGGCTCCTTGCTCGGTATTTCTCTCCGAGAGAACGAATCATATCCGGTGGGAAAAGTCAACACCATACGCATGTACCCTATGACCTTCACCGAATACCTGGAAGCGTGCGGTCGCAAACAATTGGTCGAGATGCTCAATTCGCTCGAATGGCAATCCATTAATCTCTTTGCCGACACTTTGACCGAATATTTGCGACAATATTATTTCGTGGGCGGCATGCCCGAGGCCGTTTTGAGCTATACCACCAATGCCGACACCGCGACAGTGAGAGAGATTCAGAATGAAATTCTTGATGCTTACATGCGCGACATAGCCAAACACACCAAGCATAAAGCCGAGAGGATTAAGCAACTTTGGAACAGCATTCCGGCCCAACTGGCAAGAGAGAATAAGAAGTTTATTTTTGGCGCTGTAAAAAAGAGCGCGCGAGCTGCCGACTATGAAGATGCCATCCAATGGCTAATCGATGCCGGTTTTATATATAAGGTGGAACGGGCCTCAACGCCTACGATGCCGCTAAAATTCTATTGCGACTACTCGGCCTTCAAGCTGTTTGTCATCGACTGTGGCCTGCTGGCAGCGATGAGTGAAGCCTCGCCCAAAGATATGCTGCTCGGCTCCAATGCCTTTGTGGGTTTCAAAGGAGCCTTCACTGAAAATTATGTGATACAACAATATCTGGCAGCGACAAATGGCGTGCCCTACTACTTCTCAAAAGACAACTCCACAATGGAGATTGACCTAATGTGCCAACTCCGGAATCGCGTGGTACCGATTGAAATCAAGGCTGAGGTCAACGTCAAAAGCAAGTCGCTTTACAATTTCGTCAACAAGGATTTTGCTGATGAGCATCTGAAGGGCTTACGCTTCTCAATGCGCCCGTATATCGACCAAGAATGGATGGAGAATATCCCCCTATATGCCGCTGAAAGCTACCTGCGCCGCCTCAAAACCGCCGAGCCATAACGGCCAGGGGCATGCTACCGTGACGGCATAGGCAACAAAAAAAGGAGAACCTTACGATTCTCCTTCGTGATTCCGGCGGGATTCAAACCCACAACCTTCTGATCCGTAGTCAGATGCTCTATTCAGTTGAGCTACGGAACCATTGTCGTTTCCGTTTTTGACGTTGCAAAGGTACGCATTATTTTCATACCAACAAAAAATATCACAGCTTTTTTAGCAAAAAATTTACTTGCGTGACCAAAAACTTGCGGCGCGGTGGCCGAAAATTGCGAAAAGAATGCTATCTTTGTGAAAATCTCATTTTGAAACTACGATGGCTAAGAAAATTACCCCCAAAGTAAGCTGGGTGGGCAAAGTGGACTGGGAGCTGACCCGCTTCCACGGCGACGAATACTCCACCCACCGCGGCTCGAGCTACAACTCCTACCTTGTGCGCGACGAGAAAGTGGCGCTCATCGACACCGTGTGGCTCCCCTACGACAAGGAGTTTGTGGCGCGGCTCAAGCAAGAGATCGACCTCAGCCGCATCGACTATATAATAATGAATCACAACGAGGTGGACCACAGCGGAGCACTGCCCGAGCTGATGCGCGAGATTCCAGGCACCCCCATCTACTGCACCAAGAAGGGCGAGGCCATACTTCGCGGCCACTACCACGAGGACTGGAACTTCGTCAACGTCAAGACCGGCGACACCCTATCGCTCGGGTCATCGACGCTCACGTTTATCGAAGCGACGATGCTGCATTGGCCCGACACGATGTTCACCTACCTCGACGCCGATGGCGGCATCCTCTTCTCCAACGATGGCTTCGGCCAGCACTTCGCCTCGGAGTCGCTCTTCGACGACACCGTGGAGCCCGAAGCCCTGATGCGCGAGGCCGAGAAATATTACGCCAACATCCTAAGCCCCTTCAGCGTGCTCGTGGCCAAGAAGATGCAGCAGCTGCTGGCGATGAACCTGCCTATGGCGCTGATATGTCCGAGCCACGGCGTGATATGGCGCAAAGGCATCGCCGAGATATTGGAGCGATACCAAGCCTGGGCCGCCGGCTACGAGGAGAACCAAGTCACCATCGTTTACGACACGATGTGGCAAAGCACGCGCAAGATGGCCGAGGCAATAGCCGAGGGCATCGCCGAAGCCGACCCCTCCATCAAAGTGATAATCAAGAATATAGCGCTCGACGACAAGAACGACATTCTCACCGAGATATTCCACTCTCGGGCAGTGCTCGTGGGCTCGCCCACAGTCAACAACGGCTGCACCTTCGCCATCGCCGGCCTGCTCGAGATGGCCGCCGGGCTGAAGCTCAAAGGCAAGCGGGCGGCCGCCTTCGGCTCCTTCGGCTGGGGCGGCGGCGCCGTCAAGCTCATCAACGCCAAGCTCACCGAGGCCGGGTTCGTGCTGGCCGACGACGGCATCGCCAAGCCCTGGGTGCCCGACGAAGCCGCGCTGGCCGACTGCCGGCTCTATGGCCGCAATTTCATCAACCCCTCCTAATATTAACCATAAAACAAATTCAAGAACGTTATGAAAAAGTATGTATGCGACGTATGCGGGTACGAATACGACCCCGAAGTGGGCGATCCCGATCACGACATTCCCGCCGGAACCGCCTTTGAAGACCTCCCCGACGACTGGACCTGCCCGCTCTGCGGCGTAGGCAAAGACGAGTTCAGCCCCGCCGAGTAATCCTCCCCGAGAGCAACCGCCGCCGGAAGCATCGCCCCCGCCTCCCACGTTGCCTACCGCGGGGCGGTTGCCTACGTGGGGTACGATGTCATCAACCCCGAAATCGCTACCGCGCAGCGGTTGCGCCACGACGACCTCGCAGAGGTCGCATTGAGAAAACCCCACGTTGCCTACCGCGCAGCGGTTGCCTACGTGGGGCTAACGTCACCCCCCTGAAAATGCTACCTCGGAGAGGTTGCACCCCGCCCGCCGAAGGAAACAACTGATACAGCATCTAACAACTTGTTACTGAGCTTGATGCGGCTGTGTTAATTTGAACAAAATTTGAAAAATTTGACTTAGGGCCGATTGCTTCGCAATTCCGCCGCGCAGCGGCGTCTCTTGTAGCGGCCCGGAACGCTCTAGATTCCGCGGTGGGGCCGGGACATCGCCTCACCGATGAAGCACGCTATCGCGTGGAAATTTATCAAAATTTTATTCAAATTTACTCATTCGATTGGTACCCAATGTGTTAATTTGAACAAAATTTGAAAAATTTGACTTGGGGCCGATTGCTTCGCAATTCCGCCGCGCAAGCGGCGCTATATGCCGCTGCGCAGCCAGTCCATTAGTCCTATTAGTCTATAGAGCTTTCAGGGCGAGTGGGCTTAGCGGGCCATGCGCTTTAGGACGCTGTAGCTGGGGGTGATGCCGTATTCGCCGGCTCGGCTGAGGTCGGCGATGCCGGGCTCGCGGTTGCCGAGGCGCAGATATGTGAGGCCGCGGTTGTAGTAGGCCTCGCCGAGGTCGGAGCGCAGCTCGAGGGCTTTGCTGAAGGCGCTGATGGCTCCGGTGAGGTCGTTCATCGCAAGCAGCAAGCACCCTTTGTTGTAGTAGGCGTAGAGCATACGAGGCGAGAGCGAGAGCGTGGTGTCGTAGTCGTCGCTGATGAGCGAGAGCTCGCGGCGCTCCTCCTGCTCGCGCATCATAGCGGCGGCTTTGGCATCGGGCGAGGTGATAGCTCCAGAGTTGAGGCAAGAGGCGTGCATCGAACGGTCGACTATTAAAGTCGGCACCGGCATAGCGGTTCCCGCATAATCAACGAAAACGACATAAAGACTGTCATAATGGATTGCCGCAATGTTAAGCAGTAATTAAATTGAAAA
>CAMHGU010000171.1 GCA_946184715.1 uncultured bacterium
TTGCACTAACTTTGCACTACCGAAATCAACTACCCTCTTGTATGAATAAAATTACGGAGTATTTCTCTCATTTTGACGCGCTCGAGACGGCAAGCGCTTTTATTATCCTCTTTGCTGTCATTGACATTATCGGTTCTATCCCTATCATCATCGCTCTGCGCGAGAAAGGCCGTGAGGTCAACGCTACGAGCGCCTCGCTTATCACGCTCGCGCTGCTCGTGGGCTTTTTCTATGGCGGCGACCTGCTGCTGCAGCTGTTCAACGTGGATATTCGCGCCTTTGCCGTGGCAGGTGCGCTTGTCATCCTTCTGATGGCGATGGAGATGCTGTGCGATATCGAGATTTTCAAGAACGAAGGCCCGCTCAAGTCGGCCACGCTGGTACCGCTGGTGTTCCCGCTACTGGCAGGCGCCGGGTCGTTTACCACGCTAATCTCGCTGCGCGCGCAGTATGCGTCGATCAACATTCTCATCGCGCTCTTGCTCAATATGCTATGGGTGTTTATTGTGGTGAAAGCCACCACCAAGATTGAGAAGATATTGGGGCAGGGCGGTATCTATATCGTGCGTAAATTCTTTGCCGTCATTCTTATCGCCGTGGCCGTGAAGCTCTTTGCCGACAATATCTCGGCTCTGCTTTCGCACGCTCCGGCTTAAACGAAGCTCAATTGTTGTTGTCAAAACTATATGAAGATGTTACGACCTAAATTTCTTGTGACCGTGCTGGCGGCCCTGCTTGTGGCGGTGGCTGCCGAGGCGCGCCAGATGCGTGTGCTGGCTATCGGCAACAGTTTCTCGATGGATGCCGTGGAGCAATACCTGTGGCAGCTCGCCGCCGAGCAGGGCGACACCCTGATTATCGGCAATGCCTATATAGGCGGCTGCTCTATCGACCGCCATCTGAACAGCCTGCTCGACGACCTCCCCGACTACCAATATAATAAGGTGGTGGATGGCGTGAAGACCTCGCGCGATAGCGTGGACCTCACCACCGTCATCGCCGATGAGCCGTGGGACATCATCTCGCTGCAGCAGGCGAGTCCTTACTCGGGCAAGCCCGAGAGCTATGGCAACCTGTGGATGCTGCGCGTGCTCGTCACGGAGCAGGCCACCAACCCCGAGATGAAGCTGATATGGCACCTCACGTGGGCCTATGCCGCCGATTTCAAGGGTGGCCAGTTTGCAGGCTACGGCTATGACCAGAAGCGGATGTATCACGATATCCTCACCACCTATTTCAGCACCGTCAAGCCCGAGGGCTTCGACCGCTATGTGCCCGTGGGCATCGCCGTGCAGTACGCCCGGGCGCGGGTGGGGGAGCAGCTCAATCGCGACGGACTGCACCTTTCTATCCCCTTCGGCCGATATGTGGCGGCCTGCACCTGGTGTGAGTTCCTCACCGGCAAGAGCGTGGTGGGCCTGAAATACGCCCCCTCGGGCATCAATGTAGCCGATGTCAAGGCCGCGCAGCTCGCCGCTCACGAGGCTATCCTCGCCACTTTCTGGCCCACCGACCGCCTCCTCGCGCAGTAATCGCCGCCACTGCTCTAAAGCATCGCCGCCGCTATTGCAAATGTCAAGAATTATTGCAATATTTGTGAGGCGGTTAGCGCTCGCGCCATAGGGCGCGTGGACGCTACCGCTATCGACTATTCTTGTACGATATCTAAACTACAAAGAGATGAAGACGCGACTATTATCACTGGCGCTGGCCGCGGTGCTCACGGCTCTCTCGGCTGCCGCACTGCCGCCCGGGAGCGAGACCACTATCTCGGCCATTCGTATGGTTTACTCCAATGCCCAAAAGGCGATGAAGGAGAATGGCGCTAATGGCACTCCGCGCTACGACACCGAGGTGGAGAGCCATTACGTGATTCCCGCCTGCGGCGAAACCACCGAGGTAATCCATTATTTCTACGACCTTGAATACGACGAGGCGCAGTCGAAATATTTCAACAAGGTGTATTTCATCACCCGCCGCTACAACATCACGTTCCGCCAATACTATGAGGAGTACCTCTACAACAGCGCGGGCGAGCTGGTGTTCATCCTCTATAGAGAGGACGACACCAACGGGCGCGTCACCAATCTGCGCTACTACTTCGACGATGGCGAGTGCTTCTACTACCTCAACGATGGCGAGGCCGAGCCCGATGCCTTCGCCATCGGGATGCAACGCGCTGCCCGTGCCGCTGCCCTCATCGAAGCCTTCGGCCTCATCAACAGCAACATTTAATCCCCTCGATATTATGAAGATACAGAGATTAGCCATCACGGCCGCCGCTATTGCGCTTATCGGCGGCAATGCCTTGGCCGCCTCTCGGCTGGCCTGGTCAAACGGTATGACAATGGAGCAGGCGCTCGTCAGCGAGGCCACCCCGGCCTTCATCTATTTCCTCGGCAAGGACAATATGCAAGTGGTGTACTGGGACAATGTGGATACCGGCAGCACCACGGTGCTCGACTGGGACGGACAGGAGGGCATACGCGCGCTCGCCCATCACTATAGCAAGATGTACGTGGACGGCAACGCGCCCATTCCCATCGACTACGTGGGCGAGAAGCTCATCAACCCCGATGGCGAGCAGTACGACATCGGTCAGCTCCACAACGAGTGGATGCCCAGCGCCGGCCTCCGTTACAGCATAGAGCGTGGCGCTCGCGCCCCCCAAGAGCGCGGCATCTACGTCATCACTACCGACGAATATGCGGCCTCCCATAGCCGGCTACCCATCGTGAGCTCAGGCACCGACGAGGAGGGGCAGTCATCGCCGTTGCCGCGCAGCGCAATCGCCTCTCTTGAAAAGCAATACGGCCTCATCGCCGACCGCAGCAGTAAGGTGGCCTCCATAGGCGACCGCTACACCTACGGCATAATGCAGTTCAAGCCCGCCGGCGGCAAGGTTATCGGCCTCGATGTGCTCATCGACGGCTCCAAGGGCGTCTATTCGGTGGCCCACGAAGGCACGTTCGACCCCGACAATATGTCGGTGTGGAACGTCGATGATGGGGGAGAGTTCTTCCCGTGTCAGCCCCTCGCGGCGTTTGCCGACGCCAATGGCCTCGAGCTATGCTTCGTGCGCTACGCTCCCGAGAGCTGCACCGTGGGCGTGATGCGCCTCTACGACGAGGCGTTCACGCGCGACGACCAGGCCATCTACTACGTCAATATCGATGAAGGTCGCGCCAAGCCGCTCTGGAAGAAGGATCTCGCCGCGATGGAGCGCATCTACCAAGCCTCCGATGCCGAACTGAGCGACGTCACTTTCAACCATTGGGCCTATGTGGATGTGGACGGCGACGGCATCGACGAGATATGGCTCCGCGACGCCGAGGAGGAGTACGGCGCCTTCTTCTCGCTCCGCGATACCGAGCCGGTGCTCATCTGCAAGGAGGATTGCCACTTCAAAGCTTCGCTCTATAAAGGCAGTATCTGTGTGTCGGGCCCCGCCGGCGGCCCCTCCTATTACTATGAGGATTACGTCATCAGCAATAGTCGCGTGGAGCATTGCTTCACCCTGCTCACCGTGGAGGATAAGGTGGAAGGCGCCGGCTACGATGGAGTGGAAGTCGACGAGGCGCGCGCCAAAGAGCTGCGCGCCACGCTCCCGCAAGAGCCGCTCGACGAGTTCCTGACTTGGCAGTACAAACAATGGTAACCCCCTCCCCGTTATGCGACGCTTATCTATAATCACGCTTCTCGCCGCCGCGTGCCTCATCGCTTCGGCGGCCGACACCCATAGCCCGGAGGCTATAACGCACCGCCTCGATGCCATCTACAAGCACGTGCTCTCATCTTATGGCGGCCACGACGACCTCAATAGCGGTATCCCCACCGAGGATTTCGACTCCATCTACTGCTCCACCGACTACAACGCCACTATGGACCGGATCTTCGACCTCGCCGACGAGGACGAGGTGGTGGTGGAGGCCGACCATTGGATCCAAGGCCAGGACTGGCAGCAGCCTATGAGCTGCCGCGTGGTGAAGGTGTACGACATCAACGGCGACGCGGCTAAGGCCGACGTAGTGGTGCACAACTTCAGCGACCATCAGCTGACCCTCGTGCTCGTGTACGAGCGCGGCAACTGGTACATCGACGACTTCATCAGCCGCTACGACGATTACGACTACGACGACCAATGGCGCCAGATTCCCGGCACCTACGGCCCCAAAGAGGACAGCGAGCGCCACTGGATGCGCCAGTGGCTCAGCCGCTCCCAGCCCGCCCGCTGACGCCCGCC
>CAMHGU010000172.1 GCA_946184715.1 uncultured bacterium
TCGCTGATGTAGCGCTTGGAGGTGTAGGTCGCTCCTGAGGAGAGACGGAAGGTGATGGCATCGGGCGTGGCGATAGTACAAATCAGCGACGATGCTTCGGCATCGGTGCCCGGGATACCCACTCCGGTACTTACGCCATCGATAGTCCACTTCCCGTCGGCACCGACCTTAACTTCGGGCTGGTCAATCTCGTTCTTGCTATTGCGCTGCGCCTTGATGCCGGTAGCGGCCCCATTCACTTGCCAATAGCCATTAGGTGATACCGATATCAGCGTCGATGATGAATAGGGGCTCGACATTGTACTGCCATCAGTAAACACCACCTCATATCCTTCGGAATCAATTTTCAGGCTTAGATATTGGCTCCTGTAAAGATGGCTCAGCAATTCTTGGTCGGCGTCATTCGACTTAGAATCGGAACAGGCCACGAGGAGTGCCATCGCCAGCATAGCCGTTATGCGCACGAAAAGTTTCATTGTAGAGGCTACGATTGTGATTAGTTTCTGCGCCCGAAGATGCGGAGCAGATAGATGAAGAGGTTGACGAAATCGAGATAGAGCGACAGGGCGCCCATAGTGGCGAGGCGACCCACCATCTCGGGCTGATCTACCGTAGCGGCTGCCCAGCCTTTAATCTTCTGGGTGTCCCAGGCCGTGAGGCCTACGAAGATGGCCACGCCGGCAAGGCTGATGATGAAGTCGAAGGTCGAGGATTTCAAGAATATATTCACTACCACACACACTATCAGCCCGATAAGCGCCATCACCAGATAGGTGCCTATCTTTGTGAGGTCGCGGCTGGTGGTGTAGCCATAGATGGTCATTGCGCCAAACACGCCGGCCGTGATGAAGAACGTCTGCGCTATCGAGCTCATCGTATAGACCACAAAGAGCAAGCTGAGGGTCACGCCGTTGAGAATACTATAGAGGAAGAACAGGATAGTGGAGGTGGTGTCGCTCATCTTATCGATGCGCGCCGAGAGGAATATCACCAGGCCCACCTCGGCTATCATCAAGACGAACATCGGGGTAGGACTTTGGAAGATGTAGTTATACAGGCCGCTGACGAGTGTGAAATAGGCCGCGAAGGCGGTGACCACCAGGGCGAGCGCCATGCGCAGATACACGCGCTTCATAATTTGCGACACGTAGTCGGCAAGAGCCACTTGCGGCGCGGGCTGCCCGTAGCCGTATTGGCCATTAGGCTGATTGTTGTACTGATTGTAGTCCATAGGTTTCTTTATGTGTTGACTGATTAATAATTACATACGGTCGGGCACCTCAATGCCGAGCAGCGAAGTGGCGGCGGCGATGGTGCGGGCCACCACTGCCGAGAGGCGCAGGCGCAGCTGCCGCAGCGCCACGTCGCTCTCCTTCATAATGGGGCAGTCGTGATAGAACTGGTTGTACTCCTTCACGAGGTCGTACACGTAGTTGGCTATCAGAGCGGGCGAATAGCTGCGGCCGGCCTCGGCCACCACCGACGGGTAGTCGGCAAGCCGCTGTATCAGGGCCACCTCGCGCTCCGTGAGCGAAGCGCCGGCGATATCGATGCCGCTATCGGGCGTCACCTTGCGCAGCAGCGACTTGATGCGGGCGTGGGTGTACTGGATAAACGGCCCTGTGTTGCCGTTGAAATCGATCGATTCCTTCGGGTTGAAGGTCATATTCTTGCGCGGGTCAACTTTCAGGATGAAATACTTCAGCGCGCCGAGCCCCACGATGCGGGTGATATACTCCACTTCGTCGGGGGTGCACTCGTCGAGCTTGCCCAGCTCGGCCGAGACGTCTTTGGCGGTGGCAATCATCGCGTCCATCAGGTCGTCGGCATCGACCACGGTGCCTTCGCGCGATTTCATCTTGCCTTCGGGCAGCTCTACCATACCGTAGGAGAAGTGCACCAGCTCTTTGCCCCACTTGAAGCCGAGCTTGTCGAGCAGCAGCGAGAGCACCTTGAAGTGATAGTCTTGCTCGTTGCCCACCACATAGATCATTCGGTCGATGGGGTAGTCGTCGTAGCGCAGCTTGGCGGTGCCGATGTCCTGAGTCATATACACCGAGGTGCCGTCGCTGCGGAGCAGGAGCTTATGGTCGAGACCGTCGGCCGTGAGGTCGGCCCACACCGAGCCGTCGTCCTTGCGATACATAATGCCCTTCTCCAAGCCTTCGAGCACCTTCTCTTTGCCCACGAGATAGGTCTGGCTCTCGTAGTAAATCTTGTCGAAGTCCACTCCGAGGCGGCGATAGGTCTCGTCGAAGCCGGCATACACCCACTCGTTCATCATCGCCCAGAGCGAGCGCACCTCCTCGTCGCCGGCTTCCCAGCGGCGGAGCATCGCGCGGGCCTCTTGCATTAGCGTGGAGGCTTGCTCGGCCTCTTCCTTGCTCTTGCCGGAGGCCTCCAGCTCGGCCAGCTCGGCCTTATAGTGCTTGTCAAAGGCCACATAGAAATCGCCTATGAGGTGGTCGCCTTTCACTCCGGCCTTCTCGGGGGTGATGCCGTTGCCCCACTTCTGCCAGGCGAGCATCGACTTGCAGATGTGGATGCCGCGGTCGTTGACGATGTTGGTCTTCACCACCTTGTAGCCGTTGGCCTTAAGAATCTGCGCCAGGCTGTAGCCGAGCAGATTGTTGCGCACGTGCCCTAAGTGGAGCGGCTTGTTGGTGTTGGGCGACGAGTACTCTATCATCACCAGCTGGCTGTCGGGGGTCGCCTCGGTGAAGCCATATCGCTCATCGGCCTCGATGGCGCGGAAGGTGTCGAGCCACAGCGTATCGTTGAGGCTCAGGTTGAGAAACCCTTTCACGGCATTGAAGCGCGCCACAGCCGGGCAATGCGCTTGCAGATATTCGCCTATCTCTACGGCCGTGGCCTCAGGGGCCTTATGCGAGGCCTTCAGGAAGGGAAACACTACTATGGTGAGATTGCCCTCAAACTCCTTGCGGGTGGTCTGCGGCACTACGGCCGAGGCATCAATGTCAAGCCCGTAGAGTGCCTTGACGGCTTCGGCGGTGGCTTGCGCGATGGTCTGTTCGATACTCATTGATATAATTGAATTTCAGTATAAATATTCGCTTGAACGGGATGCGGAGGGTCGCTTCGAGGCATGGTCGTAGCTTCGCTGCGGAGTGCCCGCACCTATTCAAACTGCAAATATACGCAAGATATTCCGTTTTACAGGCACGAATCACGCTAAATTGTATTAATTTTGCAATGCGAACGACGCCTTTTTTCTACTACAGAATGATAGAACGCATAATCATAATCGATGACGTTGACCCGCTGGCTTTTTACGGGGTCAACAACAGCAATATCCAGCTGATCCGCAACCTCTATCCCAAGCTGCGCATCGCCGCGCGCGGCTCGGTTATCAAAGTGATTGGCGAAGAGCAGGAGACGCTCGAGTTTGCCGACCGCATAAAGCAGCTCGAGCAGTACTGCGTGCAGTACAACCAGCTGCCGCAAGAGGTGATTCTCGACACCCTGCGCGGCACCGCGCCACGCAAGCTCGATATGGAAGAGGCCATCATCTACGGTATGAACGGCAAGCCTATCGTGGCCCGCACCCCCAATCAGCACCGCCTCGTCAAGTCCTACCTGAAAAACGACCTGACCTTCGCCATAGGCCCCGCCGGAACCGGCAAGACCTACATCGCCATCGCCCTGGCCGTGCGTGCCCTGAAAAACCGTGAGGTCAAGAAGATTATCCTCTCCCGCCCCGCCGTGGAGGCCGGCGAGAAGCTCGGATTCCTCCCGGGCGATATGAAGGAGAAGATCGACCCGTATCTACAGCCGCTCTACGATGCACTACAGGATATGCTGCCGGCGATGAAGCTGCGCGACTATATGGACACCAACGTAATCCAGATAGCTCCGCTTGCCTTCATGCGCGGACGCACCCTCAACGATGCCGTCATCATCCTCGATGAGGCGCAGAACACCACCACGCATCAGATCAAGATGTTCCTCACCCGCCTCGGCATGAACTCCAAGATGATTGTCACCGGCGACGTCACACAGATCGACCTGCCCTCGGCGCAGAAGTCGGGCCTGGTGCAAGCCCTCGACATCCTCCGCGAGGTCAAAGGCGTCGGGCGTATCGAATTTGAAAAGAAGGATATCGTGCGCCACCACCTCGTGCAGCGCATCGTCGAAGCCTACGAGCGCCACGACGAGCTGATG
>CAMHGU010000173.1 GCA_946184715.1 uncultured bacterium
CGACATCACCTTCGGCACCAACAACGAGTTCGGCTTCGACTACCTGCGCGACAACATGGCCACCTCGCCCAAGGACCTCGTGCAGCGCGCCCACAACTACGCCATCGTGGATGAGGTCGACTCCGTGCTTATCGACGACGCCCGCACCCCGCTCATCATCTCCGGCCCCGTGCCGCAGAATGAGGACCAGATGTTCACCACCTACAAGCCCAATGTGGTGCGCGTGGTCGATGCACAGCGCCGCCTCGTCACCCAGCTGCTCGCCGACGCCCGCACCAAGCTCGCCAGCGACGACAAGGACACCGTGCGCGACGGAGCCCTACTCCTCTTCCGCGCCTACAAGGGTCTGCCCAAGTACGGCCCCCTCATCAAGTTCCTCAGCCAGGACGGTATGAAGAAAGTGCTCCTCGAGACTGAGGCCCACTACCTCCAGGACAACCAGCGCGAGATGCCCGTTGTCACCGACCCCCTCTATTTCGTCATCGACGAGAAGAACAACTCCATAGAGATGACCGATAAGGGACAGGAAGTGCTCGCCTCCACTACCGACGACCCCAATTTCTTCGTGCTACCCGACATCGCCGGGCAGCTCTCCGAAATCGAAGGCAACACGTCCGACCCCGTGGAGCGCCAGCGCCTCAAGGACGAAGCTATGCAGGCCTACGCCGTCAAGAGCGAGCGCGTCCACACCGTCAACCAGCTACTCAAGGCCTACACCCTCTTCAGCAAAGACGTGGAGTACGTAATCGACGACGGCGAAGTCAAAATCGTCGATGAGCAGACCGGTCGTATTATGGAAGGCCGCCGCTATAGCGAAGGTCTCCACCAGGCTATCGAGGCCAAAGAGAACGTGAAGGTGCAAGGCGCCACCCAGACCTTCGCCACCATCACCCTCCAGAACTACTTCCGTATGTACCACAAGCTGGCCGGCATGACCGGTACGGCCGAGACCGAAGCCGGCGAGTTCTGGGACATCTACAAGCTCGATGTCGTCACAATCCCCACCAATAAGCCCGTGGCCCGCCAGGACAACCCTGACCGCGTGTATAAGACCAAGAAGGGCAAGTACAAAGCCGTAATAGAAGAGATTGAGCGGATGATACAGGCCGGAAGGCCCGTGCTCGTGGGTACCACCTCGGTGGAGATCTCCGAGCTCCTGAGCCGTATGCTCGACATTCGCCATATCCCCCATCAGGTGCTCAATGCCAAGCTCCACCAGAAAGAGGCCGAAATCGTGGCACAAGCCGGCCGCAAAGGCACCGTCACCATCGCCACCAATATGGCCGGCCGCGGTACCGACATCAAGCTCACCCCCGAGGTGCGCGAAGCCGGCGGCTTGGCAATCATAGGCACCGAGCGCCACGAGTCGCGCCGTGTGGACCGTCAGCTCCGAGGCCGTAGCGGCCGTCAGGGCGACCCGGGCTCCTCGGTTTTCTACGTGTCGTTCGAAGACGACGTAATGCGTAAGTTCGCCAGCGACCGAGTAGTCAAAATGCTCGACTCCCTCGGCTACGGCGAGGACGATATGATTGAGAGCAAGATGGTGACCAACGCCATCGAGAAAGCGCAGAAACGCGTCGAGGAGAACAACTTCGGTATCCGTAAGCACCTGCTCGAATACGACGACGTGATGAACGCCCAGCGTAAGGTAATCTACGGCCGCCGCCACCACGCTCTGCTGGGTGAGCGCATCGGCATCGACATTATGAATATGTTCAGCAACGAGGCCGAGATGCTCATCGACGGCTACGACCACGCCGACGACTACCCCCTCCTCGCCAACGAGGTGATGAAAATCTTTGCCGTAGAGCTGCCGTTCACTGAAGAGGAGTTCAACAAGCTGAGCAAGGACGAGCTCACCGACAAGCTCTATCAGGGCGTCATCGCCGCCTTCAACCGCAAGATGGACCGCATCGCCGAAACCGCCAACCCCATCATCAAGCAGATTGTGGAGGAGCAAGAGGGCAAGGGTCTCATCCGAGTGCCTATCACCGACGGCAAGCGCACCTTCGGCATCGTGTGCGACATCACCGAGGCCTACGACTCGGAGTGCCGCTCCATCGCCAAGGCTTGGCAGAAAGCCGTGCTCCTGCTCACCATCGACGAAGCCTGGAAGGAACACCTCCTCGAGATGGACCAGCTACGACGCTCAGTCCAGAATGCCGCCTATGAGCAGAAAGACCCGCTGCTTATCTACAAGCACGAGTCGTTTGCTATGTTCCAGAATATGGTGGCCGAGATGAACGAGAAGTCGATAGGCATCCTTATGCGCGGCCAGATTCCCGTAGCTTCGCCCGAGGAGCAGCAGCGACAGGTGCAGCGCAACGCCACCGAGCAGCGCTCCGACCGCAGCCGCTACCGCGAGAATAAGGACGACTATGCCGCCCACCAGGAGGCCCAGCGCCGCGCCGGCGAAGGTGTGTCGCGCGCCGCAGCGCCCCCGCAGCAGCCCATCGTCAACGGCCCGCGCGTCGGCCGCAACGACCCCTGCCCCTGCGGCAGCGGCAAGAAGTTCAAAAACTGCCACGGCCGCGGCCTCTGAAAAGAGTTAAACCTTATATACAGCAATGGTGCCGAGATGTCTATGTGACGTCTCGGCACCATTGCAATATATAATGCGCTGTCAGCCGCAATGGATGTGACGCATCACGAGCTCGTGAAGCAGTGAGCGGTCGGCAGCGCAGCGGCGGCGCAGGTCGCTGTCGTCGTAGGCCCGTAGCATTGCTATCTGCGCATCGAGCATCGAGGGCGAGAAGATATTGTGCTTCTCGTAGATGGCGCGCTGTGCCTCAAGGCAGCGGGCCGAAGCGGCGCAGCTGTCGGGCAGCGATTCCAGCGAGGCGAGCTTGTCGGCGTATTGCGCCGAGTGGATATTGACCGAGACATAGCCGCGCGAGGTGATGCCGAGGGCATCGTCAAGCTCAAAGCCATAGCGGCACGCCACGGCCAGAGCGGCCAGCAGCTGGTACACGTTGGCCGAGCCGTCGGCCGAGCGTATCTCCACGGTCTGCTTCTCGCCCACCACGCGCTTGGCGGGCTTCTCCGTCGGATTGGCCACGGCACTCATATCGGCATCGGTAGTCCACCCTAAGGGTACCCTCACCAGCACCGAGCGGTTGCGGTCGCCCCAGCATATCGAGGTGGGTGCCTCCTGATGCGGCACAAGCCGGAAATAGGAGGTGGGAACCGTGTTGCCGAAGGCTGTAATCGAAGGAGCCAGCGTCAGCAGTCCGGCTATCATCTTGCGGGCTTCGTCGCTGAGCTTGAGGTCGGGGCCGAGCATAGCGTTGCGGCCGTTGTTCATCAGGCACATATGGATGTGAAGCCCCGAGCCGGCTTTGCCCGTGGTAATCTTGGGCGCGAAGGTCACGTTGTAGCCTTTGCGATACGCTAAGTTGCGTATTACCCACTTAGCCAGCATCAGCTGGTCGGCCGCCTCCTGGGCCGGCACGGGCAGGAACTCTATCTCGTTCTGCTCGTAGGTAAGGCCGTCGAGCGTGAAATTGCCCACCTCGGAGTGGCCGTACTTGATGCGCCCGCCCGTCTGGGCTATGTAGCTCATACACTCTGTACGGAAGGTATTGGTCTTGGCAAACGGCTCCGACTCGTGGTAGCCGTGCTGGTCAACCGCCGGGAAGTCGGTCTGCTCCTCCATCGCCACGTAATATTCCAGCTCGCCCATCGCGTAGAAGTCGAGGCCTGTGGCCTTCTTAAACTCGTCGCAAGCCTTCGCCAGAGTGTACTCCGGGGCCGACTCGAGCGGCTTGCCGTCCTTGTCGAAGAACGAGCAGAGCATCGTTATCGTGGGTATCTCCGAGAACGGGTCGATGAAAGCCGTGCGATAGCGGGGAATGACGTAGAGGTCGCTGCTCTGTGCGTCGATAAACGGGAACAGGCTCGACCCGTCCACTCGCTCGCCCGTCGTGAGAATAGTCTGCAGATACTCGATGTCGTTGATGATGAAATTGAGCGTCTTGAGCCGCCCATCGCCGCCCGGGTACATAAAGTTGACCATCTGGATGCCATGCTCCTGCACCGCGCGTATGATATCGTTGCGCGTAAAGTCGCTCTGCCGCTTGCCGATGTAGCCCACCAGCTTATTCGGAATTTGATTCAGGGGGTTATTCATATCTCGCAATCAATGTTGTTTCGTTTCTTTTGCAAAGTTAGTGCAA
>CAMHGU010000174.1 GCA_946184715.1 uncultured bacterium
GATTGATTATCAGCAACTAATATGCCTTCCATTATTATGATAAAGCGAATACTTACAACAATATTGGCTATCATTGCAATAGCGCTATCGGCCTCGGCCTACGACTTTATGGCGGACAAGCTGTGCTACAACATAAATGACGATGGGAAGACAGCTACAGTCACCTACGAGAGCGCGTCATTGCCGTCATTTTCGGGTCCGGCATACTCCGCCTTGAGCGGAAGTGTCACTATCCCCTCCAAAGTGACCTCGGGAGGTGGCACTTATACAGTGACGGGTATCGGTAACCGAGCATTCATAGGCTGCACCGGCCTGACGAGTGTCACCTTTCCCAACACCATCATCTCTATAGGCGAATACGCATTCTATGGTTGCTCGGGAATTAGCAGTGTAACTCTCCCGCCTAACCTCACGAGTATTGAAAGTTACGTTTTCCAGAATTGTAGCGCGATGAAGAGCATCACGATCCCTTCCACAGTCACATCGATAGGCCGAGAAGCGTTCACTGATTGCAGCAGCTTGGCGAGCATAGACCTTCCCGCTTCGGTGACGTCAATCAGTGTGTGGGCCTTTGCCCGTTGCTCATCGCTAAGCTCTTTCGTAATCCCACAGGGAGTGAAGTCGATAGGTTACAATTTATTTTATCAATGCACCGGTTTGAAGAGCGTGACAATACCCACTACGGTCTCGATTATCGGGAGCGAGGCCTTCTACGGCTGCACGGCGCTGACGAGCATCGACATTCCCGCAGCGGTGACTTGGATAGGCTCGGCTGCCTTCTCCCAGTGCACGGCGCTTACGGCGGTAAATATCAGCGACCTGGCAGCGTGGTGCGGTATCAGGTTTGATTCAGTGGGCGCCAACCCGCTGTCGGTAGCTCATAATCTATATCTCAACGGCACAAAGGTCGAGAATGTGTCAATCCCATCGACGGTTACGAAGATACGCGACTATGCGTTCAGTGGCGGCAGCAATTTCACCGGCATCGCCATCCCGGCCACGGTGACTGAAATAGGGCAACGTGCATTCATGGACTGCACCGGGCTGGAGAGCATTGTCGTCCCTACATCGGTGACCACAGTAGGCCGCAACGCCTTCGCGGGCTGCTCCGGCTTGAAGACTATGAAATGGGATGCCCGAACTTGCCCCGATCAAATCCCTTATGTACCTTCGACCTTACCGCTCAACGGCCTTACCGGGCTGACTTCGATAGAGTTTGGACACCAAGTGGAACGCATCCCCCGCGGTCTGTGCTATGGACTGACGGGGCTGAAAAACGTCACCATAGGGCGGGCGGTTTCGTTCATCGGCGCTGACGCGTTCAGCGGCTGCACATCGCTTGAAAGAGTCAGCGCTTATCCTGCTCCTGACAAAATCACCCTCAACGGCGGCGCAGCCGTTTTCACTGATGTTCCGCGAGCCGCCTGTGAGTTGCACGTTGTCCCCGTGTATGAAGCCGATTACCGCGCAGCCGACGTTTGGAAAGAGTTCTCCCCCATTATAGGCGACCTCGTTGTCATAGACGGGGACCTTAACGATGACGGGAGCGTCGATTCGAGCGACGTGGCGATACTGCTTGAGATGGTGCTTGCCGGAGGGATAGTGCCGATAGCGGCCGACATCAACGCCGACGGCGCGCTCGATAGCTCCGATGTGTCGATATTGCTCGAAATGGTGCTCGGCGGCGAGTGAGAGAGTTGGCGGAGTGAGCGATTTTTCGTAAATTTGTGGGTTGAAGACCGGGCTTAACGCTCGGCCCCATGTAAAGCAATGGCAAAGATACAGAAGACCAATGTGGCTCGGCTGCTCGATAAGGCCCGTATCGACTACGACCTTGTGGCCTACGAGGTTGACGAGAACGATCTCGCGGCCACCCACGTGGCGGCCCAGCTCGGCGAGCCGATAGAACAGGTGTTCAAGACACTGGTGCTGCGCGGCGACCGCCACGGCTTATTCGTGTGCGTGATACCCGGCGATGCCGAAGTCGATTTGAAGAAAGCCGCTAAAGCCTCAGGCAATAAGAAGGCCGAGATGATAGCGATGAAAGAGCTGCTCCCATTGACCGGATATATACGCGGCGGCTGCAGCCCGATAGGGATGAAGAAGCCGTTTCCCACCTATTTCCTCTCCACAGCCACCACCTTCAGCTACATCTACGTGAGCGCCGGGCAGCGCGGATTGCAACTCCGCATAGAGCCGGCGGCGCTGATAGGCTACGTGGGCGCCGAGGTGGCCGATTTAATAACAGAATGATACGACGATGAATACGATAGGCAACATATACCGGTTGACGAGCTTCGGCGAATCGCACGGAGCGGCCATAGGCGGCGTGCTCGATGGCGTGCCCGCGGGATTGGAACTCGACCTTGAGGCCGTGCAGGCCGAGCTTGACCGCCGACGGCCCGGGCAGTCGGCAATCACCACCGCCCGCAGCGAGAGCGATAGGGTAGAGTTCCTGTCGGGGCTGCTCAACGGCGTCACCACCGGCACGCCTATAGGCTTTGTGGTACGCAACGAGAACTACAATAGCGACGACTATACGGCGATGGCCGCGGCGTTCCGCCCGTCGCACGCTGACTATACATATATGGCCAAATACGGCCTGCGCGACGCACGCGGTGGCGGACGCGCGTCGGCCCGCGCCACGATAGCGCGAGTGGTGGCCGGCGCCGTGGCGCGCCAATTCCTCGCCAACATAGGCATCGACATCTATGCCTACACCTCACAGGTGGGCGACATCCGGTTGCCTCTTCCGTACTATGCCTACGACAAGGCCGCAATAGAGCGCAACGCCGTGCGCTGCCCCGACGCGGCCATCGCCGAGCAGATGGAGCAGTTGATACTGCGAGTGAAAGCCGAAGGCGACACCCTCGGCGGCGTAATCACCGGAGTGATTAAGGGCGTGAAGCCCGGAGTGGGCGAGCCCGAGGGAGGCAAGCTCCACGCTATGCTCGGCGCGGCAATGCTCAGTATCAACGCGGCCAAGGGGTTCGACTACGGCCTCGGCTTCGACTTCGCCGACAAGCGCGGTAGCGCCGTGGCCGACCGCTTCGTGAGCACCGAAGGCCGCATCACCACCGCCACCAACAACTCCGGCGGCATCCAGGGCGGCATCGCCAACGGCGAGGACATCTACTTCCGCGTGGCGTTCAAGCCCGTAGCCACGCTGATGCGGCCTATGCCCACCGTCGATACCGAAGGCCGCGACACCGTGATAGAGGGCAAGGGACGGCACGACCCCTGCGTGGTGCCCCGCGCCGTGCCCATCGTGGAGGCTATGGCGGCTATCACGCTGCTCGATGCCGTGCTGATGGCTCGCGCCTCACGCTGGCAATAATGCACACAAACAGTGCAAAATGCACATAAGTAGTGCAAAAATGCACTAATTAATAGGTAGTTTTGGCTTGAGATTTTGCGGTGTCGGAAATTATGCTTACATTTGCATCGTGAAAACGCGACGCCGAGTGTGTCGCAGCCTTGAATCTCCCAATCAAGACATCACATTCCTACTAAAGCATCAATACCTTTTCCACTGATTCTATTTTAGAAATCTCAGCGAGCGTGATAGTAGTGCGCAGCCATTGCCCAAAGTGGGTACATTACGCTCCGACCCGAACAATATAATTCATTACATCTATGAGTTACAACATCGATGAACTCAACTCTATGGAGCTTGACGCTCTGAAAGAGGTGGCTCGTTCGTTTCAAGTAAAGAAAGTTGACAATTTTGAGAAAACCGACCTTATCTATCGTATTCTCGATGAGCAGGCGGTAGCCAATGCGCGTGCTCCGCAGGAGAAGAAAGCGCGTAAGCCCCGCGAGAAGAAGGCCAAGAAGGAGACAGCGGCACCCGAGGCCGTAGCCGCCGAGGCCAAGCCGGCCGAGCCGGCCGCCGAGACTAAGGCCGCCGAGAAAGCGCCCGCCAAGCGCGGCCGCAAGGCTAAGGCCGCCAAGGAGGCTGAGCAGCCTGTGGAGGCCGCGCCGCAGCCCCAAGCCGACGCCGTTGAGGCCCAGCAGCCCGCGCCCGAGAAGAAGCGTCGCGGCCGCAAGCCCAAGAACGCCGAGGCTGAGGCCCAGCCCGAGGCGAAGGCCGAAGCTCCGGCCGAGGCACCTGCTGAAGCACCCGCGGCAGC
>CAMHGU010000175.1 GCA_946184715.1 uncultured bacterium
GCATCATCCACGATATTCAGACCGAGCGGCTCAACATAGAGAGTATGACCTTGCTGCTCAATCTTGTGCAGGAGTCGCAGCAGCTGCTCAGCGCCTTGCGCCACGCCGTGCGTGGCTACTATAGATTTACCGAGTGACGCTCAGGCTTGCCGCGTAGCGAGCGCGAGAGTCGCAATGAAAAGAAGAGTGATGCTCCATCAGCGGGCATCACTCTTGATATAGGAGTAAGTGAGTAATAAGGTCTTATGCTTCAGCTTCTTCGGCTTTGGGCTCTTCAGCAGCGGGAGCGGCTTCGGCCTTGGGGGCTTCTTCAGCCTTGGGAGCTTCTTCGCCTTCTTCCTTCTCAGCTACCACTTTCACGGGCACCTCAACGGCCACTTCCTTGTGGAAGCGCACGGTAGCCACGTATTCGCCCACCTGCTTGATAGTGGGGATGGTGATGAGCTTGCGGTCAACCTCTTTGCCGAGCTTCTCGAGAGCTTCAGCCACCTGAGCAGCGCCTACCGAGCCGTAGATGTTGCCTTGCGGGCTCACCTTGGCGGCGATGCAAAGCTCAACGCCTTCGAGCACCTTAGCGGCGTTCTCGGCATCGAGTTTGATCTTGGCGAGCTTGTGGGCGCGCTGCTTGAGAATTTCGTCGTGGTGACGGAGAGCGCCGGGAGTTGCGAGAATGGCCTTACCGGTGGGGATAAGGTAGTTGCGGCCATAGCCATCTTTCACTACGAGGACATCGTCCTTGTAGCCGAGGCCTTGGATATCTTCTTTAAGTATAATTTTCATAATGTAGTTCCTCCGTTAAAGTTATTTCATCAAGTCGGTTACATAGGGGAGCAGGGCGAGGTGGCGAGCACGCTTAACGGCGCGGGCCACGCGGCGCTGGAATTTCAGCGAGGTGCCGGTGATGCGGCGGGGCAGAATCTTGCCTTGCTCGTTGAGGAACTTCTTAAGGAACTCGGGGTCCTTATAGTCGATGTAGCGGATACCGCTGCGCTTGAAGCGGCAGTATTTTTTCTTCTTGACTTCAACGCTGAGCGGAGTCAGATAGCGAATTTCGGATTGAGTCTGTGCCATAGTTTAGTCCTCCTTAGTTTCTTCGTTAGTGGTTTCGGGTTCGGCCTTAGCAGCGCTCTTGAGGCTGCGACGCTTGATGGCGTACTCGTGGGCATCCTTGTCGAGGCGGAAAATGAGGGAGCGGAGCACCTTCTCGTTGCGACGGAAGGCGGTGTCGAGACGCTCTACAAAGTCGGGCTCGGCATCAAATTCGATGAGGGTGTAAAACCCTGTTGACTTGTGGTCGATCGGATATGCGAGCTTGCGCATACCCCATAACTCTTCGTTGACGATTTCGCCGCCATTGCCAGTAATGACGCTCTTGAAACCATCGACCGTTTCCTTCATCTGCTGCTCAGACAAAACGGGAGTTAAAATGAAAACGGTTTCGTAATGTTTCATACAAACTTTTTGGTTAGTTATTGGTTGTTAATTAAACGGTTGCGCCGGCGGGCACAAGGCCCTGCACAAACGCGACCGCAAAGGTAATTATTTTTTTTGGTCTATGCAAGAGTAGAGTCGAGTAGCCGGCGATTATTTTTTGGCGGCGGGCTGTAGCTCGGCGCGGATAAACTGGAGGCGTACTATGATGTCCTCAATGTCGTCGATCGACTGCTCAGCTTGGCTGCCGGCGTCGCCGCCTATCTCGGGGTGGGCGAGGCTGAGGAAGCGGTTCTCTTGGTCGCATATCTCTTCTTGAAGCGCCGCTATAGCTTGGGCGAGGTGATGGTCGGCTTCTTGGAGTTTGGCGGATTGTTCCATATATAATATAAGGTGTTAGGATAGTTACTAAAATTAATGTCAGGAGGCACGCTCCACGTCTTTGACGCCTTTTACGGCTTTGATTTTGCGTATAAGCTCGGCGAGGACGTTGAGGTCGCTCACTCCCACCACGAGGAGCCCCTGGAAAAGGCCGTCGCGCGAATCCACTTTGATGTTGCGCAGCGAGGCGCGCTGCTCCTTGGTGATGATGGAGGTGATATTGGTGACGATGCCAATGTCGTCGTGCCCTACGATGCGGAGCGACACGGGGTAGTGCTCGCCCACCTTGCCCGACCATCGGGTGTCGATGCGGCGATAGGGGAAGCGCTGGCAGAGGTGCTGCAGGTTGCGGCAGTCGGCGCGGTGTATCTTGATGACGCCTTCGGAGGAGATGAACCCCACCACCTTGTCGCCGAAGATGGGGTTGCAGCATCGGGCGAACTTGTAGTTGACGCCTTTGATGGAGTCGCCGCCTATGATGAGGACATCGTCGGGGGTGGTGTCCTCGTCGGGCTTCGCGAGCTCAAACTCCTCGGCAGGGCGATACACAATGGAGGGGTGCTCGGCGGCTTCGGCTTCGATGTAGGCATCGATTACGGCGTTGACGTCGAGGCGTCCTTCGCCTATCTCGCGGAAGAAGTCGGTGAGGCTCTTGTAGCCGCGGCGCTTCACGAGCTTCATCAGGAGCTTCTCGTCGATCTCAATCTTGCGATTGTGGGTGCGGCGGTCGAAGATTTCGCGGCCTATCTCGGCCTGCTTGTTGGCCTGCTCGTTGAGCGATTGGCGTATCTTGTTGCGAGCCTTGGAGGTGGTGACGAAGCTGAGCCAGTCGCGCTTGGGCTGCTGCTGCGAGGAGGTGATGATCTCGATGGTGTCGCCGAGGCGGAGCTTGTAGTTGAGCTTCTGCACGCGGCCATCGACGCGCCCGCCCATGCATGTGCACCCCACCTTGGTGTGGATGGCAAAGGCGAAGTCGAGCAGGGTGGCGCCTTGCGGCAAGCGGTAGAGGTCGCCCTTGGGAGTGAACACGTACACCTCTTTGTCATATACGTCGAGCTTCACGTCCTTCATCAGCCCGAGGGGGCCGCCCTCGTTGCTGCTTTCGAGCATCTCGCGCACGTTGTTCATCAGTGCGTCGAGCGATTGCTCGCTTTTGATGCCTTTGTATTTCCAGTGGGCGGCAAATCCTCGCTCGGCCACCTCGTCCATACGGCGGGAGCGAATCTGCACCTCCACCCAGCGGTTGTCGGGGCCGTACACGGTGGTGTGGAGCGACTCGTAGCCGTTCGACTTGGGAATCGTAATCCAGTCCTTCATTCGGGCAGGATTGCTGGTGTACATATCCACGATGAGCGAATAAGCCATCCAGCACTCCATCTTCTCGCGCTCGGGCGGAGTGTCGAGCACCACGCGGATGGCGAAGAGGTCGTAGATCTGGTCGAGCTCCACGCCCTTCTTCTTTATCTTGTTCCAGATGGAGAATATCGACTTGGTGCGGCCTTTGATTTCAAATTTCAGGCCATTCTCTTCGAGGCGTTTCTTTACGGGGCGGATGAAGTTGTCGATGTAGCGGTCGCGCTCGGCCTTGGAGGCGTTGAGCTGCTGGGCTATGCTGTCGTAGGTGGCGCGGTCGGTGTATTTGAGCGACATATCCTCGAGCTCCGACTTGATGGCGTAGAGGCCGAGCCGGTGGGCCAGCTGGGCGTAGAGGTAGCGCGACTCGAGTGCCACGCGGGCCACGAGCTTCTCGTCGGGGTGATGATTGAGCATCCGCATCAGCGACAGGCGGTCGACAATCATAATGAGCACCACCCGGATATCGTCGGCAAAGGTGAGCAGCAGGTTGCGGAAGTTCTCGCTATTGGTGCTCACGGAGCGCTTGTAGAGCTGCGCCACCTTGCACATACCGTTGACGAGGCGGGCGGTGTCGTCGCCGAATTTCTCTTTTATGGCCTCGCGCTCCACCGTGCCGGCATCTACGAGGCGGTAGGTCATCAGCGCGGCAAGCATAGGGCGGTCGGGGCCTATCTGCTCCACGAGCTCGGCTGCCGTGGCCAGGTTGCGCACCACGAGATTGATGCCGTAGCGGTCGCGCAGGCTGAAGCCGCCGGCTACGGCGTCGCGTAGCATCTGCCGCAAGGCGAAGATGTCGTCGGGCTGCATAAAGCTGCTTCGGCGGCGCACGATGCGGCTGAGCGAATTGCGTATCGACTTCTGCTCCTCAGGCGAGAAGCTGAAAGTTGCCTCTGTTGTTTCCATACTGCAAAGTTAGTGCAA
>CAMHGU010000176.1 GCA_946184715.1 uncultured bacterium
CTCACCGGCTTGCTCAACGTGGGCGGCACCAACGTCCACTACGCCTATGTGTGCGACGCTCCTGAGGCTAAGCACCAGTGCGACATAAAGCTCACCGCCGACGTCAACATCTGCGCCTCCGAGACCTCCTACCAGCTCGCCAACGATGGCTCCGTGGCCGTCGACTGGAGCATCGTCGATGCCCCCGCCGGTGCCTCGCCCGCTGTCGATGCCAATGGCCTCGTCACCGGACTCAACGCCCCGGGCCAGTACACCGTCCGCGGCACCAGCCAAGCCGACGGCTCCTGCTATCAGGACGTAGTTATCACCCGCGATGCCGAAGGCTTCGAGCCTGACTGCGACGAGCCCGTCGTCAACGATGGCGCTGAGCTTTACGCCCTCTCCGACCCCAACTACATCACCGACTCCGACGGCGGACGCCTCCTCGTCCTCAACGAGGACATAATCCACCCCGAGAATATCCTCAACGGCCAGACGGCCGACTTCGCCACCTACCGCGGCGGACTCTCGCTCGCTGAGAACGTGGGCATCATCGGCGTCAAGAAGCTATACGGCAAGTTCTCCTCCGATAAGCCCCACCGCATTGGCTTCATAGTGGAGATGCGCTCCATCGGCCTTAACCTCAACGCCGTAAGCCTCTTCAATATCCGCACCTACAACAACGGCACCGAGACCTCGTCAAGCGTAGTCAGCGAAAGCAACGCTGTGTCGCTCGGCCTCATCGGCTCGCAGCGCTACCAGAAGATGCGCTTCGCCGTCACAGTGCCCGCAGGCGTCGAGTTCAATGAGTTTGTCCTCTGGAAATCAGGTGTCCTCGACCTCGACATCAACAACCTCCGCATCTACTACGCTTTCTGCGAAGAGATTACCGAAGAGGAAGCCGCCTCGGGCGCTACCTCCTGCTACAACCCCCTCGGCTGCGACGGCACCCTCGTTTCGCCCGAAACCACCGGAGCCACCCTCAACGCCACCGAGACTAAAAATATGGATGTAGTAGGCGTGGCTACCGTAATCAAAAACCTCTCCTACCTCATCGACGACGACATCACCACCGCTCTCAGCGTCACCAAAACGGTCAACGTAGGCGGCGGGTTCGTGGCAGCCATCGACCTCGGCCGCACCTATACCCCCAACCACGAGATCGGTATGATCGTCGATAGCAAAACCTACCTCGCAAGCGTCGACCTCGGCAACTGGGTCACCTTCGAGCTATACAAAGACGGTGTAGCCACCGGCGACCGCCAAACTGACTGGAAGGTGCTCGGCGTCAACGCCATAGGCTACGGCGACAAGACCTACCTCACGATGCACCCCACAAAGGAGTTTGACGAGATTCGCGTCACCTACGCCAACGTCATCCAGGCCCTCAGCTTCGACACCAAGCTCTACGGCATCTTCATCAATAGCGACCGCGACGGCGACGGCATCGCCGACTGCCGCGACTCCGACTCCTGCGCCGACGAGCTCGTACTCGACGAAGAAGCCTACACCCTCGACAAGCAACGCGCCCGCTACGACAACGCCAACCTCGTGCTCCACCGCACCCTCTACAACGGTGTGTGGAACCCCGTGGTGCTCCCCGTAGATATCAACTGGCTGCAATTCCGCAACGCTTTCGGCAATAGCGCCCGCATCTCGGCCCCCGAAAGCCTCGAGGTAATCCCGCAAGCTCCCGGCTCATCGAGGCTCGCCAACTCTATAGTGTTCAAAGAGGTGGAACAGCTCGACTCCGAGGACGAGATAGCTCTCCTCGCCGGTGAATTCTACCTCATTATGCCCGACGAAGATATCATCCCCGACATCATCAAAGGCCAGTCCTACACAGCCCTCAACGAAGCCGACGGCACCGTCAACGGCCCCATCTACTTCATCCCCGGCGTCACCTACGTCAAGAGCGAAGCCGAGCAACCCATCGAGCACCTCGAGATCTCTACCACTGGAGGCGTAAGCCCGAGCCGATACCGTGCCGTCAGCGGCGACGAACAGGTTGTGGTGTTTGAAGGTACTTACGTCAACCTCGACGGCACCGTCAACGAGACAATCCCCCTCAACTCCTACCAGTACGACACCGACGGCTGGATTCGCGCTACCACCGACGACACCGACGAAATGCGCGGCTTCCGATTCTTCATCAAGAACCCAACCAACACCGACGGCCGACCCATCGTCTATGAACACGAAGACGAGAACGGCAACAACGTAGTCACCGGCATCGACGGCATCAGCAGCGACCTCATCGAGCCTACTTCCGACCCCAACATATACTCTATCGACGGACGCATCCTCGGCCGAATCATCGACCGCCCCAACCTCCCCGCCGGTTTCTACATCATCAACGGCAAGAAAGTATATGTAAGATAACCTCGACGATGTCAATATCATAACATAACCACGGATTCCTCCCATAAAAGATGATTATCCGCGAGGGAGCGAGGCTCAAGCCCCGCTCCCTCATCCTTTTCTCGCCACGCCCTCACGTCCCTAACCGGTATCGTTACCCCCCTGTATACAAAAAATCGCCAACTATTTGATAGTCAGCGATTACTCTGTGGTCCCACTTGGGCTTGAACCAAGGACTCCCTGATTATGAGTCAGGTGCTCTGACCAACTGAGCTATGGGACCTAATGGCCGTGCCATTATTTCAGCGCAAAATTACTACATTTTTTCTAATTGAGCAACACCCTCACACTATTTAATTTCAGCTCCTCAGCCGCCGGCGAGCACTTGCTCGAGAAGGGCGGCCACGTCGTTGGAATCGATAGCGCCGTCGCCGTTGAGGTCGGCTTCAGGAGTTACTGCATCGGTGCCCGAGAGCACCATCTCAAGCAGGGCCGACACGTCACTGGAATCCACAGCGCCATCACCATTGATGTCGCCGCTCTGCCTCTCTGGCAGCGCAATCTCCAGCGTAGCCGTGCACTGCGAGTCGTAGCTCTCCACGCCATCGCCAAGTGCCATTAGCCAGCACGAATAGCGCCGACCGGGCTGAAGCCCATCGATAGCGTAAGATGCAGCGTTGGGGTCGAGGATGTCAATGGCGCGATATGTGCCGCGGTCGGCTATCACCTTCACATCATCGAGGTAGAGCCTATCGGCCAGCGCGTACTTGGCGAATGTGGCCTGCAGGCTCCCTTGCTCATCGGGCTGCACTCGGCGCGTCACCGCCGTGAAGCGGTCGCTACGCACAGCCACGTCTTCCGTTGAGCCATTCACCGTCAAGGTGACACAATCCTCGGTACCGCCCACTGTCACAGCTCGGAAGAAAAGCACCACGCCTTCGCTGATAGGTATCGAGGGCGTGGTCACCCACCCTGTGGACGAAGGCGAACCCACGCGCAGGCAGCTATCGGCACTTACCGTGCCGCTTTGTGACCACCCGAAATTCGACAGCCGCATCGGGAACGACAATCCCGAGCCGCGCCCGGCAAGGATGCCATCGTTGCCGCCAAGGCGCGACGTGTCGTCAAAGCTCTCGTCAAAGAGCGATTCATCGCCCACATACAGCCGATAGCCGCGCGCGCCGGCCACAGTGTGCCATTGCACCACGGCATGGTCGGTGTAGGTGACCACATCGCGAGTAATCAACGGCTGGCGCAGCGGCGCCGCGCTCAGCGTCAGCTCCAGCTTCTTGGCCCGCAGCTCTTGGCCGGTCGCCACGGTGTAGGTCATCGTCAGAGCCCCACCTGTGTAAGTAGCGTTCACCGTAGTGGTGTTCTCCGGCTCCGAGAGCGTGGTGGTGCGCAACCGCGCAAACTTCCCATAGTTAGCCGCCGTGAAGCTCCACTTAGCCGCGCTGATAATACGCCTATCTACGGGCCTCAACGCTATCTCCGCCCCTTTGGGAACCGAGAGCCACCCAGTCTTGAGCGCGCTCCCGGCCGGCAGCGTAAGCTCTACGCCATCAAACGCGAAAGTAGTGGCTTTAGTCAGCGGCCCTTCTGCAAGCGCCTGTTCGTCAAGGCTCGTAAAGTCAATCGTAATTTCAGAGCCGCGCGCTTCGGCGGCTATCAGCATCAAGGCGAGCAACGCGGCTGCCCATCGGTATATCGATTTCATAATCTTC
>CAMHGU010000177.1 GCA_946184715.1 uncultured bacterium
CTGCTATCTCATCGGCGAGCGGACGCAACTCGTCGGTGACGACTGTGAGGATGCGGATAATCTCGCGCTGGATGTCGGCCTCGAGCTCGCGAATGCGGTTATTGACCTCCACCACTTCGGCCGGTTCTATATAAAAGGTGCGGCCGGTGGCCGACTGGTCGTGGACGATGCCGTTGATACGTCGCTTATGCTGCGCCTCGACGGGAAGCACAAGGCGGCCGTCGCGCACGGCGGGGGCGGTGTCGGCGTCGAAATATCCATCGGCCCTACCCTGCGCCATCACGCGCCGCATTATGGCATTGACACTGCCTCCGGCCGAGGCCAGCTCACGGCGCAGCTTCATCAGCTCGGGCGAAGCGTTGTCCTTAATGTTGCCCTGGCGGTCGAGAATGCGGTCGATGGTAGCGACGACCACCGGGAACGACTGCATCGAAGCCGTGAAGGCCGCAAGCCGCGGATAGCGAGCCGCCATCTCCTCGCGCGTGAAATAGGCGGCCACGTCGGCGATGGTGGTGAGGGTGCGGCGCAGATTGTGGAGGTCGGCTTCGGTGAGCCAAGTGCCCACGGCGCGAATTACGCGCAGCTGCGGGCGCACATCGGCGATGAAGTTGAGCGGCAACGCCTCGCCGGCCTCAGCCATCGCCTTGCACTCCGCCACCTGCTCCAGCAGCGGGGTGAGCTGCCGCAAGTCGCTGAGGAAACGCATCGAGGCGACCTCCTCACGGCCTATAGTACTCAGGCAAAGTTCGCCAAGGCGCCGACGCACGGCATCGAAGCCCACTTTGCTCTCGAAATTGTCGGGATATATCATAGTTGCAAATTTACATAGATTTTTGCGAAGAAACGGCAATAAGACTTGCGTTTTTGCAGGCTAACGGCTAAATTTGTGGTGTCTAAACGCAAAATGTGACTTGATATGGACAGCAACGACATCGGTAATATAGCAATCACGATAGGCCGGCAGTTCGGCAGCGGCGGGCGCGACATAGGCCGCCTTGTGGCCGACCGATTGGGCATCAGCTACTACGACAAAGAGCTGATAATGAAAGAGGCGCAAGAGAGCGGCATCAGTCCCAAGCTGCTGGAGAATGCCGACGAGCGCACCCCGTCGTTTCTCGAGAACCTGTTCTCGTGGAACGGCATCTCGACCGGCTCGGTATTCTCGGGCAACACCACAATGACGCTCGACAACCTGTATATGCTTCAGAGCAAGCTAATACGGAAAATAGCCGCCGAAGGGCCGTGCGTCATCGTAGGGCGCAGCGCCGAGTACGCCTTGCGTAAGCACCGGCCGTTGCTGTCGGTTTTCATCCATGCCGACATCGACGACCGCGTGAAGCGCATCATGTCGCGACAGCCGGAGTTACGCCCCGACCAAGCCGAGCAGCTGGCCAACAAGCGCGACCGCATGCGCGCAGGCTACTACGAGTACTACACCGATAAGGAGTGGGGCAAGAGCGAGAGCTACGATATGTCGCTGTCGAGCAGTCGCTTGGGCATCGAAGGCTGCGTAGAGCTTATCATCGCGGCAGCCAAAGTGAGGCTCAAGGAGCAGCCATCGCAATAACCGAGGCGACATGGGTAATAATGCGTGACTTTGCGCCGTGAAGAAGATTGACCGACAACGCATCGACGACATCAAGCAGCGCGTAGCGACCTTTGAGAACGCCACGCCCGGTGTCGTGCCCTCTGATGAGGTTCATCAGTGCCTCAACTGCGGCTACGAGTATCAGGGGCGCTACTGCCCTATGTGCGGCCAAGCGGCAGCCACCAAGCGCTTCACAGTGCGCAACATCTTTACCGACTTCGTAGAGCAAGGCGTGCATTTCAGCATCAAGCGGTTGCCGTTCACCCTCAAGCACCTGCTGCTGCGCCCGGGCAAGATGATAGGCGAATATCTCGATGGGCACCGCGCCGGCTACTATCCGCCTATCAAGCTGCTCTTTATCCTCGTGTTTATCTCTCTGATTGTGCAATGGATATTGCCGACATCGGCCCCCACCGACAGCCACAATGCCGACCTGAACCAGCCGATTGAATATATGAATTATATCGCGGAGCATTACAAGGCCTATTTCCTAATCAGCGTTCAGCTTGTGGCGACGATGGGTACCTGGATAATGTTTCGTAAGTCACCTAAACGACAACGCACCACGATTCCCGAGAACTTCGTGCTGCAACTCTATATGGCCGGCATCGACCAAGTGTTTGAGATTGTGTTTCTTCTGCTTTTCGGCACCACGACCTTGCCCTACCAAATGCAAACTTGGATTACCGCGCCTTACTATGTAATCGCCTTCAAGCAACTGTTTGGCTACGGATGGTGGGGCACAATATGGCGCTCGGTAGCTACCGCTATCATCGCCATCACATCGCTTGGGCTGCTTGGGATTGTCTTTGCTGTAATTTTTATACTGATTACAGGACAGGGCAGCATCTGACACGGCCGACGATGAGCTGTGGTGCATCGGGAGTGTCAAGCCTCTACCTCATGCTCGGCAGGCTTATCAAGCTCATTGCCGCCACCATTGCCGCCGGCTTCGGCGAGGTCGGCACGGCGGAGCTTGAACATCAATAGCGCATCGTTGACGGCATAGAGGGCGATGCCCACGCCGGTGACCCCAATCACCACAGGATAGTTGTCGCGCAACGAGCTGAACATCGTCACCGCCCCGCCTGCGATGAGCAGCAACGGAATCCAATAGAGCCACGACTTGAGAGCGGCACGCTTATGGTTGAGCAGCATAATAACCACTTGCGCCATGCCACCCACGATGAGCAGCCCCGACAGAAGAAATCCGAGCGTGGCTACAAACAGTTCAGTCATCACAATCATCAGAACACCGAGCCCTACAGCCGCGGCAGCACACACTCCCCAAGCAAACGACATAAGCGGCTTAGGCTTGTGTTTCGACCACAAGAGAATGAACACCGAGTAGATGGCCGGCAATATCAGGGCCACCCCACATAGCTTAATGATATTCTCCATCATATCGTCGCCTTTATGGAGTACCACAAGGGCAATGCCCACCCCTAAAAGCAGTAGGTCGGTAATCCACTGCGCGGCCTTTCCGGCCGGCTTCTGCGCCTCAAGTGTCGGGCGTTCGGTATTTTCAGTCTGTTCCATTGTATAATCTATAGAAAGTAGCATTTGAAAGCACAAAGATAATCAAAAATGTCGGGAAGACTACAAGATACCCCCCTATTCATCCATAAAGGTCGGAACCATTGATAAATGCTGTGGGGAGGGTTTTGCCGAATGCTCCGAAATAGCTAAATTTGCAGCTGTATATGAAACGGATTTTAGCTATAATCAACCCTATATCGGGGACGAAGAAAGGGAAAAGCGATATGCCGGACCGGATAGCGAAAGCACTGGCCGGCAGCGATTTTAAGGTAGAGTGCCGCTTCACGGAGCGTGCCGGCCACGCCACGGAGCTTGCGCGGCAAGCCGTGGCCGATGGCTACTGGGGCGTAGTGGCCGTGGGCGGCGACGGCACCATCAACGAGGTAGCCTCGGGCGTACGCGACACCGACGTAGCTTTAGGCATCGTGCCCTGCGGTTCCGGCAACGGTCTTGCCCGCCACCTCGAAATACCGCTGAACGTCGATAAGGCGCTTCGCGTCATTGCCGGCGGCTATACCGAGAGGTTCGATTACTGCCTGATGAACGACCGACCGTTTTTCTGCACCTGCGGCGTGGGCTTCGACGCCCATATCAGCGTGGAGTTTGCCCGAGCCAAGAAGCGCGGCGCCGCCACCTACGTTGAGAAGACCCTCACCGAATATTTCAACTACCGATGCGATGAATACGAGATAGAGCACGACGGGCAGGTGGAGAAGGAGC
Organism: uncultured bacterium; assembly: GCA_946184715.1. Classification (GTDB taxonomy): domain Bacteria; phylum Bacteroidota; class Bacteroidia; order Bacteroidales; family Muribaculaceae; genus CAMHGU01. Next base: position 3,848 of record CAMHGU010000177.1, read on the forward strand.
GTGCCTTCGTGGTGGCTTGCGGCAACGCCTCGCAGTACGGCAACAACGCCTTCATCACCCCACGCGCCTCGATGCAGGACGGCAAAATCGACGTGACGATACTCCGTCCCTTCTCGGCCTGGGCGGTGCCGGTGCTGGGCGCTCTGCTGCTTACACGTCACCTCGACAAGCACAGCAAATACCG
>CAMHGU010000178.1 GCA_946184715.1 uncultured bacterium
AGCTCGCCCTCTTTGGGGAGGGTGAGGTTGAGCATCATATAGCCGAGGAATCCGGAGATGATGGAGCCGAGGATGATGCCGAGCTTGGCGTCGTTGAGCAAGGTGGCCATAGCTGGGTTGCTGCCGGGGAAGGAAAGCGTGGCGATGAAGAGCGACACGGTGAAGCCGATACCGCCGAGCATCGACACCGAGGCAATCATAGGCCAGGTGGAGCGCGAGGGCTTGGGCGACATTCCGAGCATCACGGCAATCCAGGTGAAGGAGAAGATACCCACAAACTTACCGATTACCAAACCGCCGATGATGGCGAGAGCCACGCCGCTATAGGCTGCCGAGATGGGCATATCGGCGATGTAGATACCGGCGTTGGCAAAGGCGAAGAGCGGCAGAATGAAGTAGTTGACGACCCGCTGGAGGCGGTTTTCAAGCGACTGAGCCGGTGAGAGCATCTTATTGGAGAGAGCTTGCACCTCATTGAGCCAGTCGAGCTGCTCGCGGCTGAGCATAGTCTTGGTTTCGAGGTCTTCGTCGCTAATGACGGGGAAGCGCTCCACGCGGTCGCGGATAGTGCGGAGGAAGCGTTTGGGCGCCACGAGCGGATTGGTGGGTATGGTGAAGGCGATTACCACGCCGGCGATGGTGGGGTGAATACCCGAGTTGACAAACAGATACCACACCACGAGCCCTACGAGAATATAGAACGCCTTGCTGCGGATACCGAGCTTATTGGCGAGGAGCAATCCGGCCACAACGAGGGCGGCGATGCCGAGCAGCAGGAGATTAGGCGTCTCGGAGTAGAAGACGGCGATGACGATGATGCCGCCTATATCGTCGGCCACGGCGAGGGTGGTGAGGAACACCGTCAGGGCGATGGGCACACGCTTACCGAGCATCGATAGCACACCGAGCGAGAAGGCGATATCGGTGGCCATAGGGATGGCGCAGCCGCGGAGTATGTCGCCCCCTTCTTCCAGGCCTATGAAGTAGAACACCAGCACCGGGAAGATCATACCGCCACAGGCGGCGATGACCGGCAGCAGAGCTTGGCGCACCGATGCCAGCTCGCCTATGAGCATCTCGCGCTTGATCTCGAGGCCCACTGAGAAGAAGAAGATAGCCATCAGAGCGTCATTGACAAAAGCGCCGAGGTTCATCGGGTGGCCATTGTGGCTGAAGAGGTTGAAATCGCCTATCTGCAAGCCTATGGGAATCTGCCAAAGGCCGCTATACAGCTCGGCGGTAGCCGGCAGATTGGCTGCGATGAGAGCGAGCACCGTGGCTATGATAAGGAGATTGCTGCCACTGGAATAGCTTCTTACTACGTTGCGCAGAGTATAGAAAATATTGCTCATAGGGTAAGTGGATTTATCGGATAAAGGAGGGTATTAATCGAGTTTTAGCACGGCGAGGAACGCTTTCTGAGGCACCTCGACCGAGCCGATTTTCTTCATACGCTTTTTGCCTTGCTTCTGCTTCTCGAGGAGCTTGCGCTTGCGGCTGATGTCGCCGCCGTAGCACTTGGCGGTTACGTCTTTACGCACAGCCTTGATGGTTTCGCGCGCGATAATTTTAGCGCCGATGGCGGCTTGCACGGCAATGTCGAATTGCTGCCGCGGTATCAACTCCTTGAGCTTTTCACACATACGGCGGCCGAACGACGTAGCGTTGCTCTCGTGGGTGAGGGAGCTGAGGGCATCGACCGATTCGCCGTTGAGCAGGATGTCGAGCTTCACGAGCTTCGACTCGCGATAGTCGTGGATATAGTAGTCGAAGGAGGCGTAGCCCTTGGAGATACTTTTCAGCTTGTCGTAGAAGTCAATGACGATTTCGCCGAGGGGCAAGTCGAAGGTCAGCTCCATACGGTTACCGGAGATATACTCCTGACGCACCAGCTCTCCGCGCTTGCCGAGGCAGAGGGTCATAATAGGCCCGATATAATCGGCCACGGTGATGATGGAGGCGCGTATATACGGCTCCTCGATGTGGTCGATAAGCGTAGGCTCGGGCAGTCCAGCGGGGTTGTGCACCTCGATGACGTTGCCTTTCTTGTCGGTCACCTTATAAGAGACGTTGGGCACGGTGGTGATGACGTCCATATTGAACTCGCGACCGAGGCGCTCCTGCACAATCTCCATGTGGAGCAGGCCGAGGAAGCCGCATCGGAAGCCGAAACCGAGGGCCACCGACGACTCGGGCGAGAAGGTGAGCGAGGCATCGTTGAGTTGCAGCTTCTCGAGCGAGGCGCGCAGATTCTCAAAGTCCTCGGCATCAATAGGATACACGCCGGCAAACACCATAGGCTTCACCTCCTGGAATCCCTCGATGGCCGAGGAGCAGGGGCGCTCCACGTGGGTGATGGTGTCGCCCACCTTCACCTCGCGCGAATTTTTGATGCCGGAGATGATGTAGCCCACGTTGCCGGTGGAGACTTCGTCCGTAGGCTCCATCGCGAGCTTGAGTATTCCCACCTCATCGGCGTGGTACTCCTTGCCGGTGCTTACGAATTTCACGTAGTCGCCGGTGCGGATAGAGCCGTTGAGCACTTTGAAATAGGCGATGATGCCACGGAAGGGGTTGAACACCGAGTCGAATATAAGCGCTTGCAGCGGAGCCTCGGGGTCGCCTTCGGGGGCCGGCACCCGCTCCACGATGGCATCGAGAATAGCCTGGATGCCTTCGCCGGTGCGCGCGCTGGCGCGTATTACGTCGGCGCGGTCGCAGCCCAGCAGCTCCACTATCTCGTCCTCGGTCTCATCAGGGTTGGCGCTATCCATATCTATCTTGTTGATGACAGGGATAATCTCGAGATTGTTGTCGAGCGCCATATATAGGTTGCTTATCGTCTGGGCCTGAACGCCTTGCGTGGCATCGACCACGAGCAGCGCGCCCTCGCAGGAAGCGATTGAGCGCGACACCTCATAGGAAAAGTCCACGTGTCCCGGAGTGTCGATAAGGTTGAGCGTAAACTCCTCGCCGCCGTGGCGGTAGCGCATCTGGATAGCGTGGCTTTTGATGGTGATGCCACGCTCGCGCTCTATATCCATATCGTCGAGCACCTGCGACTGCATCTCTTTCTGCTCCACGGTGTTGGTGTATTCGAGCATACGGTCGGCAAGGGTACTCTTTCCGTGGTCGATATGGGCTATTATGCAGAAATTACGGATATTTTTCATCGGTCAAAGTTTCAACTTGCAAAGTTAACATTTTCCACGGTAATGCGCAATCGGAAGCGGCCTTGGCGCCGGAAAAACACAGGGCAAAGCGGCAAGACGGCTGCGATAGGGCGTAAGCATCCGAAAGGGGCGGAATGCGAGGGCGTGGGGAATCGGCGTAACATCAAGGCTGGTATAAATGAATTCGAGAAACATGGCGATTTTCGGTATCGACGAATTATTGTCATTTCATCAAGCGGGAAGGTCTATGAACACTACCATAACGATGTTGGCAATCAGCAATGGCCATAAAAAAGGGGCAACCTGCGCATTGCCACCCTTATCCAATCGCTTTCCTTGCTAACGAGCGCCTTGGCGCAGTATTGGCCGCACTTTCCATGACAACCTGAGCCATTCCCATACCGTACTCGCGAATGTTGCTGCGAAATTACCAACTTTTCAAAAACCGACAAAGAATATGGACGAAAAAGAACAGAAATTGAGAGAATTGCTCGAAAATCTCGGCAAACTGGTGCCGACGCTGCTGGTCATCGGCATGACTGCCGACAAGCACGGCGCGTTGCTCATGGGCTCGCCCGAGGAGGACGACGAGAAACGTCGAGTGGACTTGTGCGCCGCCATCGCCATGATGATGGAGCAGAAGCAGGAACTGCGGGAGGTCGTCTTCTCGGCCGTGTCCTGGTTCATGCAGGAGAACCCTAAGTACCGCGACGGAATGCGCCTCGCACTCAAAAAACTGGAAGAGCTCGATGAACCCACGCTTAGAGATTGAATTGAAGCATCAGAGATGCTCAAAGGCTCGGAGAGCCGCAATGTGCTTAGCACCATGCAAGCACGCC
>CAMHGU010000179.1 GCA_946184715.1 uncultured bacterium
ATTCCCTCGGCCATCGTGAGCGCCACGCCGCGGTTTGCCTATCGCGGCATGCACCTCGACGTGAGCCGCCACTTCTTCGGCAAAGAGATGGTGAAAGAGTACCTCGACATATTGGCGCTCCACGGCATCAACACCTTCCACTGGCATCTGAGCGATGACCAGGGGTGGCGCATCGAGATAGCGAAGTGGCCACGGCTGACCCAAGAAGGGTCGCGGCGGCCGCGCACCGTGATAGGTCGCAACGCCGGCATCTACGACAATGTGCCCGTGGAGGGCTACTACACCCGCGACGACATACGCGAGGTTGTGTCCTACGCCGCGGCGCGCTACATCACCGTCATACCCGAGATTGACATGCCCGGCCATATGCGCGCCGCGCTGGCCGCCTACCCCGAGCTGGGATGCACCGGCGGGCCCTACACCGTGGCCGAGACCTGGGGCGTATTTGACGAGATACTATGCGGCGGCAACGACACGGTGTATCAGTTCCTGCGCGATGTGCTCGACGAGCTGACCGAGCTTTTCCCCTCGCCCTATATCCACTTGGGCGGCGACGAAGCCCCCAAGAGCGAATGGGAGCGCTGCCCGCGGTGCCGGGCCAAGATAGCGCAACTCGGCATCGCAGCCACCGACCGCCTGACCGCCGAGAATCAGCTACAAGGCCATATGGTACGGATGATGAGCGATTACCTGAAGCACAAAGGCCGGCGGCTGATAGGGTGGGACGAGATTCTCGAGTGTGGCGTCGATAGCTCGGCAGTGGTGATGAGCTGGCGCGACTACATCAAGGACGGCGCCGACGCCACCGCGGCGGGCCACGACGTGATAATGGCGCCCAACAGCACAATGTACTTCGACCACAACCAGCTGCCGGCGGAACATCGGCGTCAGCCACTGGTGTTCGGCGGCTACTCGCCGCTGAGCAAGGTGTACGCCTACGAGCCGTGCCCGGCCACGATGCCGGCGGAGCGACAGCGGCACGTGATAGGCGTTCAGGCCAACCTCTGGGCCGAATATATCGCCTATCGCGAGCTCGCCCACTACCAGCTGCTCCCCCGCCTTGCCGCGCTCAGCGAAGTGCAATGGGCACAGCCCCAGCGCAAAGATTACGCCGACTTCCTGGCGCGGCTGCCGCGGCTTCTCGACATCTACCGCGCCTGCGGCTGGCGCTATTGCCCCCACGACATCAAATAGAATATATCAGATACTATGAACAAACTCCTTACCACATCCCTACTGCTCCTCGCGGCCGCCTTCACGCAAGGCAATGCCGCCGAGAGCCTCAGCTCGCCCGACGGGCGCAACGTGCTGACCTTCGACATCATCGACGGTCGGCCCTGCTACTCCCTCACCCACGGCGGCTCCCAAGTGATAGCGCCGAGCTACCTCGGCTTTGAGCTTAGCGAGTCGAAGGCCGGCGGCGACTTCAGCAACATAGGGTCCAACGAGACCAAAGTGACCGCCTCGCTTACCGACCTACATTCAGGATTTGTAATCACATCAGTAGGCCGTAACACCTTCGACCATACATGGACACCGGTGTGGGGCGAAGAGAGCGCCATCCGCGAGCACTACAACGAGCTGCTCGTCAAGCTCCACCAGCAGGCCCAGGACCGCGACATCCTGATTCGGTTCCGCCTCTTCGACGACGGTCTCGGCTTCCGCTACGAATTTCCGCAGCAGCCCCACCTCAACTACTTCACCATCAAGGAAGAGCTGACCGAATTTGCGATGCCTGCCGACAATATCGCCTGGTGGATACCCGGCGACTACGATACCGAGGAGTATCAGTACACCCGCTCACATCTTTCAGAGATACGCGGGCTGATGCAGGGCGCCATCATCGCCAATGAGTCGCAAACCATCTTCTCGCCCACGGGCGTTCAGACCTCGCTGCTGATGCAGCAACCCGACGGCATCTACGTAAGCCTCCACGAAGCCGCGCTGGTGGATTACCCGGGAATGAACCTCAACCTCGACGATAAGCGAATGACGTTCACCACGTGGCTCACGCCCGATGTTCTCGGCAACAAAGGGTATATGCAGACCTCGTGCGTCACGCCGTGGCGCACCATCGTGGTGGCCGACGACGCGCGCGGCATCCTCGCCTCGCGGCTTATCCTGAACCTCAATGAGCCGTGCCGCATAGCCGACACCTCGTGGATTAAGCCCGTGAAATACGTGGGCGTGTGGTGGGAGATGATTTCAGGCAAAAGCTCCTGGAACTACTCCGACGAGCTTAACTCCGTGCACCTCGGGACCACCGACTACAGCAAGCTGAAGCCCAACGGCCGCCACGGCGCCAACACCGCCAACGTGAAGCGCTACATCGACTTCGCCGCCGACCACGGCTTCGACCAGGTGCTCATAGAAGGCTGGAACGTGGGCTGGGAGGACTGGTTCGGCAACCAGAAGGACTACGTGTTTGACTTCGTGACGCCCTACCCCGACTTCGACATCGACTATCTGAACGCCTACGCCCATAGCCGCGGCGTGCGCCTGATGATGCACCACGAGTCGTCGTCGAGTGTACGCAACTACGAGCGACACCTCGAGCAGGCCTATCAGCTTATGGAGCGCTACGGCTACAACGCCGTGAAGAGCGGCTACGTGGGCGACATACTGCCTCGCGGCGAGCATCACTACGGGCAGTGGCTCGTCAACCACTACCTCTACTGCGTGACCGAGGCCGCGAAGCATAAGATTATGGTCAACGGCCACGAGGCAGTACACCCCACCGGACTGTGCCGCACCTGGCCCAACCTCATCGGCAACGAGTGTGCGGCCGGCACGGAGTACCACGCTTTCGGTGCTCTGGAGCCGGGCCACACCTCCATACTCCCGTTCACGCGTCTGCAAGGCGGCCCTATGGACTTCACCCCCGGGCTCTTCGAGATGGAGATCTACAACGGCAACCACGCCAAGACCACGCTGTGTGGCCAGCTCGCCCTCTACGTCACTATGGCCAGCCCTCTGCAGATGGCCTGCGACTTCCCCGAGAACTACGAGAAGCATCTCGACGCCTTCCAGTTTATCAAAGACGTGGCCCTCGACTGGGACCGCTCGGTGTATCTCGAAGCCGAGCCGCAGGAGCTGGTGACCGTGGCACGTAAGGCCAAAGGCAGCGACACGTGGTTTGTGGGGTCGACCACCGGCAAGGCGGCCCACACGTCGAAGCTCAAGCTCGACTTCCTCGACCGCGGCCGCAAATACGAGGCCACCATCTACGCCGACGCGCCCGATACCGACTACGTGAGCAATCCCTCGGCCTACGTTATCACTCGGCGCACCGTCGATGCCAAGAGCGTGCTCACCCTCACCTCGAAGGCCGCCGGTGGCTTCGCCATCACACTCCGGCCGCTGTAATTCATAGCCTATAACCTCTACCGCAATGAAAAAGATAGCTTTTATCCTTTTAATGCTGGCCGCTACGGTTACGTCCGTGGCCAAGCCGCCCATTCTGGAGCCACGCGAGGCACCTTCGCCCCTCAGCGTCACCGAGCGCAGCGCGAGCGACATCCTTTTCTACCCCTACACGTTTATGCCGTATGACATAAACACGAAAGAGCGAGCGCTGCCTTACCTCGAGACCGCTTTCGGCGAATACGAAATCGTCAATGGCGGCATCGGCTACCATCGCAGCGATGTGTTCAGCTACACCTTCCTCGGTCGGCCCATTGAGATATGCTACGTGGACTGGTACGACAATCGCCATTATTACTATTTCGTGTTTGATACCTACGCCGAAGCAGCAACCTTTGCCGCAGAGGCCGCCAAGGCACTTACTGCCGAGGGTTTGCCGCTCAAGCCCGATAAGACTTACGGAGGAGTGTCCAATCGCAATAAACCGATAGGGATTTTCAAGTGGGTGTACGTGAGCGACCCGGTGAAAGTTAATGCCAATCAGGTGACCGACACCCTCTACACCACCGACTACGTGGGGAAATACGTGGTCGATATCGGCATCTACAAGCGCTGAGGAGACACTACCGACACAGAGGAGGCCGCCT
>CAMHGU010000180.1 GCA_946184715.1 uncultured bacterium
TTTTTAATTTCTAAATATAACTCCTCAAAACAGGGTGCAAAGTAACTAAAAATCGCTGTAATTACCAAATAATCTTGCAATAATTTCAAAAATTTGCCTTCTGGCGGCGTTACTTTACAATTTTCGCAATCTTATGCCCTTGGCGTATTATGTAAGTTCCGGCCGGAATATCATTAAGATGTTCATAGAGCCTGCGGCCGCCTAAGTCATAAATCTCTACAGGTAAACTGCTGTCCAATTCGTTGAATCTCACAATCTCAACACCTTCAGTCTCTTTAAGGTCGTCAATGATGACTCTAAACTCGCGCCACTGGTCGGCAGTTTTATAAGCCTCGTAATGCGTAGGCAGTACGTGTAAAGAGCCATCTTTAGTAATTGACGAGAACACGTTGCTGCCCATCGCCACTTCGGCCGGGTCGGAATATGAATCGACTCTCGTGAGGCGTTTGCAGGTGTAGAACGCTTCATATCCGATGGATTTTAAGCCATTGCCGAGTGTCACACTGGTCAAACCCGAACATTCCGTAAAAGCTTTATTGCCTATGGATTTTACTGAATTTGGGATGGTCATTGTTGTCAATCCGGTGCAGAAGGTGAATGAATTTTCGCCAATAGATGTCATAGAGCCGGGTAACTTTATCTCAGTCAAATGGTCGCATTGCAGGAAAGCCGATACCCCTATTGCCGATGCCGATTCGCCAAAATCTATGGTGGTAAGTTTAGATAATTGGCAGCAGATGTAGTCGGGTATCTTTTCTACCTCATTGCCGAATTTGATTATCGTGATGTTTGGCATATTTAGGTAAAGAGAGTTGTTACGGGTGAAATTGGAGAAATTACGCGCATTCCAAGTGACAGTTCGCACTTGGCTGCAACTCTTAAATGCATTTGTTCCCATCGTCACTAATGATGCGGGAAAGGTGACGCTTTTAATACCTACGCAGTGACAGAAGGCGTGGTCATTAATTGTTTCAACGGCATCGGGTATTACCAGATCAACGATATTGGCATCGTTGAGGTACAGGTAATATCCGTAATAGAGTGGGTTGGCCTCATCGTTTTCAAAGTGGATGCCGCACCAAGAGGCGAGGTCCTCTATATGCACCTCTTTAATCCCGGCACATTCATAAAAAGCTGAATAACCTACCGATTGTAATGACTTGGGCAATGTTATTTTCCCAAGTTTTGAACACTGCATAAACGCAAAACTTCCTATTGATGACAGCGAGCTTCCGAATGTGATGCTCTCCATATTTTGGCAATCGCTGAAAGCTAATTCCCCGATTGACTGCAAGGAATTGCCTAATTCGACGTTGGTCAAACCTTTACATTTGTTGAACGATTCTTTGCCTATTGAGATTACCGTATTAGGGATGACAATGCTGGTGATATTTCTCATATTGTAGCAAATGTAATTAGGAATCATAGTCACATTTTCTCCAAATACGAAAGAAGATACTCGTGGACAATCCTGGAAAGGTGAGTCGCTGATTGAAGAGATGAAATAAGACTGGATGTTCCACACCACACTCGACAATTTGTCGCACCCTTGAAAAAGACAATTGCCAATTTGGGCATCGGTACAATCGAGAACCACTTTAGTAATACCGGTGCAATATTCAAACGCTCTGTTGCCAATCGTCAAAACCGTTTTCGGCAGCTCAACAGTAGAAAGCTTTGAGCAATAGGCAAAAGACTTCTCTCCAATAGTAGAGAGCGATTGCGGAAAATTAATTGATGCCAATGCCTTACAGTTGTGGAAGGCTTCTTGTCCTATTGTTTCAAGCGTATTTGGCAAAACAACCTGCGATACTCCGCCGCAAGAATAAAATGCGTAGGGCGACACCATTACGGTGCCCTCTCTCAAGTCGATTCGTGTGCCAGTTGGAGCTGTCCCCTTATATTTATAAGCAACACGGCCCACATAAACCATTCCGGTGGGTTGACTATTAAACCATTGAGTGTTGATAAAAGCATTCCAGCCTACCGATACGATGGTTTCGGGCATTGATATATATGCTAAACTGCCGCAGTTCATAAATGCATTATCTTCGATTGTGCTTACTGAGCTCGGCATTGTAACACTTCTTAAGTAGCTGCACCCTAAGAATGCTGAACGCCCTATTGTCGTAACGGTGTAGGTCTCGTCATTATGAATGACATTATTGGGTATGACAAGATCAGACGGCAGGTCTTCACTGTTATAGCTCGGAGCATCGGGAAAGCGTGAGGTCACTGAAACGCTTTTGCCATCTGGATTTACATTATAGCAAAGCTCTCCCTCCATAAAATCATAAGCTAATGCCTGGAGGGAAGTGATGGCAACTAATGCTATTGTAATGATATGTCGTCTCATAATTTATGGTTTTAATGGCTGACAATTACGTAAGTATATAATCAACTGCAAATATAGGCAAAAATGAAGAGATTTAATTTATCGTATCATTATTATTGATTACGCATTTGCGCCATTGTCAATAATAAGGTGGAGGAGGAGCTTGAGGGCTTCGGTTGAGGCGCGGTCGATGACGCGGGCGCGGTCGCCGGGCAGGTGGAGCAGGCGCGTGACGAGGGTGTCGTGGCAGAGGGCGGCAATCCACACGGTGCCTACGGGCTTCTCGGGGGTGCCGCCGGTGGGGCCGGCGATGCCCGAGGTGGCTACGGCGCAGTCGGCACCTATGGCGGTGGCGGCGCCGCGCGCCATCCGGCTCACTACCGGCTCGCTCACAGCGCCATATCGCTCGAGGTCGGAAGTGCTGACGCCGAGCTGCCGCTCCTTGACGCTATTGGCGTAGCTGACGATGGAGCCGAGGTAGTAGCTGCTCGAGCCGGCTACGGCGGTGAGGAGGTGGGCTATGTTGCCGCCGGTGCAGCTCTCGGCGGTGGCCACGGTGAGGCCGCGAGCGGAGAGGTGGTGGCCTACGATAGCGGCGAGCGGCATATCGGCGGTGGCCACGAGGTTGGAGGCCACGATGGCGTTGAGCCGCTGCTGCTGCTCTTCGATGGCAGCGCGCAGCAACGCGGCGTCGGCGTGCTGGCCCGAGAGCCGCAGCCTTACGATGCCGGGCTGGGGCAGGTAGGCGAGATGAAGGTACGGGGGCAGCTGCTGCTCGAACTCTGCAAGGCGCTCGGCGAGGGCCGACTCGCTGACGTCGATGGCGATGGACGTGCGGTGCTCCACGGCGGTGTCGGGCTGGAATCGCCGGAGCAGCTCCGGAATCACGGCCTCGGCCATCATCGTAAGGCACTCGAAAGGCACGCCGGGAAGCGCCACCAGCACTCGCCCTTCGCGCTCAAACCACATTATCGGGGCTGTGCCCACACGGTTTTGAATCACGCGGCACGACGACGGCACCATAGCTTGCTGGGCCGTAAGCTCGTTCATCGCCACGTGGCGCGCGCTCATCACGCGCTCCACGTTGGCGGCCACTTCGGGGCTGTGGCGCAGCTCGCCGCCGAAGATTCGCATCAGTGAGGCTTTGGTGATGTCGTCCTTAGTGGGGCCGAGGCCTCCGGTGGTAATCACCACGGGGGTGGCGGCGAGGGCGCGCTCGGCGGCGGCCTCGATGGCGGCGGCCTCGTCGGGCACCACCTCCACGCCTTTCACAGTCCAGCCCACGGGGTTGAGAAGGCGCGCTATAGCGCCGGAGTTGGTGTCGGTCACTTGGCCTATGAGCAGCTCGTCGCCGATGACGATTATCGATACTTCCATAATTTAAGTTTCTAAAATGGTATTATGCTATGAAACCGAAGCGTTTGTCAGTGTTACTTGCATCTCTTATCCCGCAATTTGTAGTTGAGTGATGTGTGTCGCTATATGGATGCGGCTTGCGCCGCAGAAATATCTTAAAAATGGATTGAAAATATTTTTTAGAAATTTCTCGCGCGCAGCGCGATCTTTTAAGCGACTATGCAAGCTGACGAGGCACTAAGGTCGATTTTGTCTCATTATTTTACTTTAATAAC
>CAMHGU010000181.1 GCA_946184715.1 uncultured bacterium
CGTAGAAGTCTTCGCCGTAAGGCATATATCCGGAGTTGCCATACACGAAGCCCGCTCCGACCATCAGCCTTGCGGCGAGGACGTGGGAGTTGAAGAAGGTGTGGGCATAGGTGAGCTGTGTGCTGAGCTTGACGTATTGCGAGAATGGCACGCCGAAGAGCTTACGGTTGTCGATGCCGCCGGGCTTACCGGCGATGCCGTAGATACCGGCGATGATGTTGCCGCTCTCGGCTACCGAGGCTCGGAGGCCGATGGCGTCGTTGCGCCGCTGGCCGAAGCGCCGCGAATAGGTAAAGGTGTAGGCAATCTGGGGAATGAACTCATCGCGGTGGGTGATGATGTCCCACATCTGGTTCATATCGATGATGCCTTGGTCGTCGGTCTTACGGTTTTCGCTGAGGCGCTTGGAGTAGGTGAGTTTGAATGGGATAAACTCGTGGCGCATACGGCGGTTGGTTGACCATTCGTAGCCCATCTGGAGGGTAGTCTGGAAGAAGCGAATTGAGGCCGGGTTGTTGTAGAGGTCGAAAGAGAGCTTGAAACGGGTGAAGTTGCTCTCGCGGTTGGTGCGCTTGACGAAGCTCGGGGCGAGTAGTCGGGGGAGCTGGAGTGAGGCGCTGAGACCCACTTCCCAGTAGTTGTTGGAGCCGGTGGACTGGCCGCCGAGCTGCCACTCGAAAGCGCCGTTGATGTCGAAGCTGAGGCGCTCGCCGCCGCCCCAGAGGTTGTTGTGGGCGATTCCGGCGGTGATGTTGGGGCCGAGGTAGCTGTTGGTTTTGTAGGAGGCGCCCACTTCGATTGATGCCTCGATAGGGCTGTCGAGCTGGCACTCGATAAGGACGTCGATGCTGTCGCGTCCGGCTTCAATCTCCTCGAGGGGCGTGGTGGTGATATTGACCGAGCGGAACATACCGAGACGGCTGAGATAGGTGCTTGTGCGGTCGATGTCGCGAATGTTGAATAGCTTCCCGGGCTTGAAAGCCACATTGGAGCGGGCTACCGATGCACGGAATCGCGAGGGGCGGTCAACATAAGCTGTGCAGGGGGCTGTGACGAGCGTATCGACCCATTGCGCTTTACCGTGGACGCGATGGACGAGCATCTCGACCTTTCCGGTGCTGTAGGGGCGCAGGGCGGCTTCGGGAATGCTGTCGGCATAGACCATACGGAGGGCGATACGGTGGTCCTCGATGGTGCTGTCGGCCTGATATTTGATGTATTCGGGGGCGAAGTAGTAGTAGCCGCGGCGTCGCAAGCGGTTGGAGATGTTGACGCGCACCTCTTCGAGGGAGTCGAGATTGTAGATGCTGCCCTCTTGCAGGTACTTGGAGCGGCCGGCAAATTGGTTGATCTGCTTTGAGAGGGTGGTGGTGTCGGAGAGGAGGCTGATAGTCGATAGCTTGTAAGGCTCGGTGGCGTTGATTGTGTAGCTGAGCTTGGCTTTCTTCGGATCCTTGTCGGGGATAAGCTCGTAGGAGGCCGTGGAACCGAAGTATCCGGCATTTGCGAGCGACTGCTCGATAGAGGCGGTACGGAAGTCGGGGCGCACCGATGAGATGAGCACCGGCTCGGCCACGAGCAGGTCGTAGAGCCAACGCTTGAATCGGGAGCTTGTGGAATCGACGTTCCAGTTGTTGTAAACCCAGAGGCCTATGGCAAACGGGTGTCGCACGTAGGGCGAATAGAGCGAGTTGTTGGGGGCTACGTTGACGGTCTGCTTAAGCTGCGACTCGAGGACAGGGTCGAGCTTCTCATCGGGGCTGGCGGTGTTGATGGTAATTTTCTTGACGCCGGTGTAGAGCAGCTCGCCCTCGGGTATTCGCTTAGTGGTGGAGCAGGCGGCGACTACTAAAGCGAGGGCTGCTACTAATAATATAAGGAGTGGGTTATTTCGACTCATTTTCGGGCGTGTTAGGGGAGATGACGGTAACGCCATCGGCATTGGTGGTGACGGTCGTGGAGGGCACGGGCGTCTCGGTGGCGGCCGGCTTGCGGCGGAAGTTGAAGCGGAAGAGGTTGCGCAGGTTGGAGAGCTTGCGGCGTATTACAAAGGAGGCGCCGGTGACGTTGACCTGCTGGCGATATATGTTGTTGTCGGACAGCTTGTTGTAGAGCTTGACAAACATGGTTCCGCGCTGATTGAGGGCGTACTCGAATGCCACGTTGCTGAAGAGGTTCTCGGCGATGGTGGCATCGGTCGAGGCCGAGGTGTCGTAGAAACCGCCCACGGTCATCTTGAATCGGTCGTTGAAGAACGACTTTGAGATTTGGTAGCTGTAGTTCATACCGCGGGAGGAGTAAAGGCCGCTGTTGTCGTTGTACTGACTTATGCCGAAGCTGATATCTACGCCCTTGAACGCCTTGGAGGCGAACTTGTTGATTTGGGAGCTGAGGACGCTGTATAGGAGGTTGGCATTTCCGGCGGCGGCCGTTGAGGAGGTCTGGCTCGAGTAGGTGCCGTGGAGCATCAGGTTGATGGCTTGTGCGGAGCGCTGCTGGGGTGTCATAGCGGTAAGCTCCGATTGCACGTAGCTGTTGTTGTCGGCAGCGAGGTCGAATCCCACGGCCATATTAGATAAGGAGTTCTTGACCGAAGCCGAGATAATGAAGTTGACGCGGGTGGGGTTGGAGCTGTCGGTTACCACCATCGCGGCCTGATTGGAAGTGGCGTGGAGGTCGAGGGTGGGGTTGGACATATCGCCCGAGAACGAGACGTAGCTGCCCGGGGTGAGGGTGAAGAACTTCTCGGAGATGAGGGGCGGGTGATACTTCACGAATCCGCTATTGACGGAGTACCGACCCTGGAGGCGTCGGTCGCCGATGAAGTTCTGGGTGTAGGTGAGGTTGCCGTTGCCGCTGATTTGCACGATGTCCTTGCCGGAGGGGTCGAGGAACACGTTGATGATGGAGCCTCGCTGCACGTTGATGGGAGCGGTGATGTTCATACCGAACGACTCGACGGGCTTTGCCTGCGCATCGGAGGCTTCGTCTTCGCCCTCGGGCTTGTTGAATTGCACAAACTCAACGAGTCCGTCGGCCGAGGTCTGGGAGAGGGTGGTGACGTCGTCGCTCATCACATAGGTGACGTTGGTGGTGGGGAGCACGGTGACGTTGGCATCGACGTTGAGACGGCTGACGCGGCCCTTGACAGCGCCTCGGAGGTTGGCGAATCCGGAGCCGAAAATCATCGATTCCTTGCGCTGCTTGCTGTCGATAATCTGCACGTTGTTGCCTTCGAATGATAGGTCGAGGTAGGGGCTTAGGTTCTTGAGTGAGAAAGAGCCGTTGACGTTAAGCGGGTTGCCGTTGGCGCCATAGAGGGCGAAGTCGCGGAAGAAGAAACTGTTGCCGTCGATGTTGAGGCGGGTGGTGTCGATGTTGAGGTGCGAGCCGAAGGAGGGGAGGATTACCTCGGCGGAATCGGCCTTTATGAAGCCTTTGATGCTGGGCTCGTCGAGGGATCCGGTGAGGTCGAGGTCGCCGTTGAGGTATCCGTCGAGCTGCACGGTGCCTTCGGGGAGGAATGGGTTGACGACGCGCAGCGGGAAGTGCTCGGCGATGGCATCGATATGGGTGGCTTTGCCGTTGAGCGAGCCGGTGATGGTGAGAGCCTCGATGTCGTCGGCCACGAGAATGGCCTGGGCGGTGTTGTTGCCCGAGGCGGGGTCGTAGTTGATGTTGAGGTTCAAGTCGAAGTTGCCGAGGTAGGCCGAGCCGTAGGTGATGCCGCCGAGGCCTATGGTGCCGGAGCCGATGTAGAGGCCGTCGCCCGAGGTGATGGTGCTGGTGGCGCTGAGCTTGCCCTTGATGGCGGGCGAGAGCGGCGAGAGGGAGAGCCACTCGGCGAGGTTGACGTCGTCGACGTTGATATGGAGGTCGTTGCGGATGTTATCGGGATTAGGCTCCGACGCAATGGAGAGGTATCCGTTGTCGTTCTCGATGTT
>CAMHGU010000182.1 GCA_946184715.1 uncultured bacterium
CGCTCATCGATCTCCAGCATACGCTCTATGTAGCGGCGGTCGATGGAGCGCTTCACGGTCCATAGTATAAGGTGGAACGCGCGCAGCTTCAGGTTGTCTTGTAGGTTGCTGATGATATCGTTCACCTCCTTGCCGCCGCCTTTAAGCGAGTCGGTCCACTCCGCCTTCTTGGCGTGCGAATAGCGCAGCACCTCATCGCGATGGAAGGAGTCAATCTCGGCCACCTTGTTGCTGTACCAGTACACGATGATGTCGAAGAAGTAGCTGTAGTAGCGGCGGAAGTGGCGCAAGCGGTTGTAATCGAAGAAGTTGATGATGAGCCCGGAGAGCATGCGCAGGGTGCGCAGCAGCACGGCATTGTAGGTGAGGAAGTAGTTGGAATAAGCGGTGCTGATAGCTTGGAACGTGGGGCGTTGCAGGTGGGTCAGCACGATGTTGCGCTGTTCGTGGTTGTTGGTGTAGAGATTGAAATAGGCCTCCTCGGCTTCGAGAAAATTGGAGTAGCCGTTGAACTCGGGCAACCCGTCGGCTCCGGCAGCGATGAGGAAGAAGGAACAGCGCTGCAGGCGTTGCTGATTCCAGCGGTCGCGCACGTTGAGGTAGTTGATTGAGAATACGGTGCCTATCTTCTCCATATAGCCGAACTGTTGGCTGATGTTGATGATACGCTCCTTTTGGTCGCGACTCAGCTCCTTATCTTCAATCGACAGCAGCTTGTGAAATTCAAACAGCTCGGGCGAAACCTTATCGGCGTACTCCTTGAGCTTGGCTTTATAGATAAGGTCGGTAGTCTCCACGAGCGTGGCCCAGTTGTGATGGTCGTAGCTTCGGAGCTGAATCTCGATGCGGCGGCTGTCGCCGTCGCGGAGGGTGACGTTGAGATGCAGCGAGCGGTAGCCGCTGGCCTTTGGGGTGGCAATATAATCGTTGACCTTCCCTTTGATCTCAAACGGAAGCCGAGCGGCGTTGCGCTCTATCTTGCGGAAAAGCTCATACACCAGCTCCGTGCTGCTCATTATGCAGCGGCAGCCGGCTATGTCCTCCATTCGCTGCACTTGCATATCGGGGAAGCGCGTCAGCTTGCCTATTATCGATTCTATTCGCTTCACTCGATAGGTGCAGATACTGCCGCGGTCGATCTTCAGCGCCATCTTTTCTATGGTGCTGAAAACCAGTGCTAATGGCTCTTTGTAGGTGACACGAAGAGCTTGAAGCATCGCGAGGTCGTCGTCGCTCACGGCATCGGGGGCTTTGCGGATTCGCTCGCTCAGCCGCTTGTAATCGCCTTTGGAGTATTCAGTCATATCGGGAAAATCTTTGTGCCGCAAAGTTACTAAATCTGCCAAATTCTGATTAATTTTGTGGCTGTAAATTCAAAAATGATATGGCAAACTATTTCGAATGTAAAGTAAAATACGACCGCACCACCGAAAACGGTGCGCAGAAGACAGTGAGCGAACCCTACCTTATCGACGCCTTGTCGTTTACCGAGGCCGAGGCTCGCATCACCCAAGAGCTCAAGCCCTATATCACGGGCGAATTTGCCGTTGAGGCCGTAAAGCGCGTGAAGCTCGCCGACATCTTCTTCGATCCGCAGGGCGATAAGTGGTACAAGGTGAAGACCGCCTTCATCACCATCGACGAGAAGAGCGCCAAGGAGAAGCGCACCACGCTCTTTATGCTCGTGCAGGCCGCCGATTTCAAGACCGCTTACGACAACTTTGCCGAGGGAATGAAAGGCACGCTCGCCGACTACGAGATAGTGTCGATTACCGAGACAGCATTGATGGACGTCTTCAAGGAGAACCTCGATGGCTCCGGCGAGCAAAAGTGAGCTTTCGACCATAGCCGAGCGTCTTCAAGCGATTAAGTCCTCGCTCCCTGAGGGCGTGACGCTCGTGGCGGTGTCGAAGTTTCATCCGGTAGAGGCGTTGCTGGAGGCCTACGCCGCCGGGCAGCGCCATTTCGGGGAGAGCCGCGCGCAAGAGCTCGAGGCTAAAGACGTGGCGATGCCGCCCGATGTGGTGTGGCATTTCATCGGGCATCTGCAGCGCAATAAGGTGAGGCACGTGGTGAGAATAGCGAGCATCATCGAGAGTGTCGATTCGCTTGAGCTGCTACGCCTTATCGACCGCGAGGCTGTAAGGGTGGGGCGCCGCATCGATGTGCTCCTCGAGCTGCACGTGGCCGAAGAGGAAACCAAGAGCGGAATGAGCCTCGCCGAGTGCGACGCGCTTATCAACAGCATCGCTCGCGAGCCGCTCAGCAACGTCGCTGTGCGCGGCCTGATGGGAATGGCCACCTTTACCGACGATGAGAAACGGGTGCGGGCCGACTTCAACACCTTGCGCATGGCTTTCGACAGGCTCAAGGCCTCGGCTTTCGCGAAGGAGCCATCGTTCGACACGCTGAGTATGGGTATGAGCGACGACTACGGCATCGCCGTAGAGTGCGGCTCCACGGCCGTGAGAATTGGCACCGCAATCTTCGGCGACCGGAATTATTAAGCCGCAGAAACCTGCTTTTCGGCATATTCCTTTGCCGAATGAAAAAGTTTCAGTAATTTTATAGCCGATATGTGCTCAAGCGAGCCATATCCTTGCATTTGTGAATCATATTAACTCTAATAATCAAATACTTTAAATCGTACTATGACACAAGAAACTAAAGGACGCGGCAACGTGCTGGCGATAGTCATCATGTTCGCCCTCTTCTTTATGATTGCCTTCGTTACAGGCTATCAGAATCCTCTCGGCTCAGTAATCAGCAAGCTCTGGAACGGCGATCTCGCACCGGGCGAACCTGGCTATACCGATATGTCGCAGGTGGGTACGCTGTTCAACTTCCTCGCCTATCTCGTGATGGGCTACCCGGCAGGCTTGCTGCTTCACAAGCGCGGCTACCGCTTCACCTCGCTCTCGGCCGTGACCACCGGCTTTGTGGGTGTGGCTATCACATTCATCTCGGGCAAGATGCAGGACGCCGCGATGAGCAATGCCCTCGTGGTGGTTGTCTATATGGTGGGCGCCTTTATCGCCGGCCTCTCGATGTGTATGCTCAACACCGTTGTCAACCCGATGCTCAACAGCCTCGGCGGCGACGATAAGCACGGCAATCAGCTGGTGCTCTTCGGCGGTACGTTCAACTCCCTCGGTGCCACTCTCGCTCCTATGGTGGTGGCATTCCTTATGGACGGCGCCGGCGAAGCCGCTCAGCACCGTATCGACGCGGCCGACAACGTGTTCTACCTCGCAATGGGTATTTTCCTTTTAGCTTTCATCGTGCTGTTCTGCTCCAAGCTTCCCGAGAGCGAGACTCTCGGCCAAGAGCGCGAGAAAATCAACCCGCTCGGCGCTTTGAAATATCGTCATTTCGCCCTCGGCGTGGTGGCTATCCTCGTGTATATGGGTATTGAGGTGGGCATTGCCAATATCTCTTATCAGTATATGGAGAAGCAGGCCGGTCTTGACCAGTCGATGGTGGGCGCTATCTGCGGTATCTACTGGCTGCTGATGCTCGTGGGCCGTTTCATCGGTGGCGCTATCGGTGCGAAAGTATCGAGCCGCGCTATGCTTACGGTAGCCTCTACGCTCGGCCTCGTGCTCGTCATCGCCGCTATCTTCTGGCCCGCCTCGTCGCTCACCACTATGGTGGGGTTCGACAATGCCGACGGCTTTAAGTTTGTAGTCGATCACGGCGTGCCCGTTTCGGCTGTGCTGCTTACGCTTTGCGGCCTCTGCACATCCATTATGTGGGGCGCCATCTTCAACCTCTCGGTATCGGGCCTCGGCAAGTACACTCAAGTGGCTTCCGGTATCTTTATGACAATGGTAGTGGGTGGCGGTATCTGGCCTCTGCTCCAGTCGAAGCTCGCCGCCTCCATCGGCGACTACCTCCCCAGCTTCTGGCT
>CAMHGU010000183.1 GCA_946184715.1 uncultured bacterium
CATTAACCATCTCGCGGATGATGCGGAGGTCGTCGCCGTTGATGTCGCCGTTGACTTTCAGCTCCGTCACCGTCTCCTGCTGCTCGGGCGTAATGTAATCCTCGAGCGTGCCGGCAGCCGGCAGCGTCACCTCGAGCGCCGAGGCTGTCGATACTGCCACCACTGCGATTGCAAGGAGAGTAAAGATTCGTTTCATAAGCGATTATTTATGAGTTGTATTCATAGATAGGAGGTTAATTAATATCTGAGACACGAGCCGCTTGTCAGGCGGTAGCGCACGATGCCGCCTTGCCCGCTGGGCCACTCAATCACATCACCATCGAGCCACTCGCCGTTGATGTAGGGCTGGCTGCTATTTGGGAATGCAGGCGATGCCGGCAGCAGGCACTCCACGTTGGCGCTGTGGTAAGTGACTCGTGTGGGGCGGAGGTTGCCCGTCATTATTGTACTGCCTGTATTATTCACTAACTTTCCGCCATCAAATACAAGCGTAGTTCCATCGGCAATAGCGAGTACTCCATCAGAAGGTATATCCTCCGGCTCGAAAACAATTTCCTCTTGGATTACGATGCGGCCTCCTTCGCTAAGCTGCTGTATAAAATCAGAAGTATTAGAAAACGATGTCATAGCACTTTACTTTACATATTCTTTCTTTACTGACCCATCGGAATATACGATTATGTTAATTCCTCGTATACGACGTTGAAGTCTGCGACCCAAAGAGTCGAAGATCGCAACTTCTAGACCGGAATCGCTGTCGAGAGAAATATCTTCAACCGCTGAATCTTCCAACGAATAATTCGGATAGCCGAGGTCGGTAAATTCGCGTATCTCTTTGAAATATAAAAATGAAGGGTACCAATATGCATCATTTGTAGGCGTGCCCCACTTTGACCACCGATATATTATTTTGCTCTCAAGGATGGCAATTAACCCTTCTTTACATCCTTTTGGGACATATAAAACGCCGGTGCCTAATTTCTCATCGGGTGTCGGGCCACAGGCATAAGGCGTTGAGTCATCAACCCAAGTATACCCAAATCCGTAATTAGCCCAAGGGTTATAATAAATCTCCGGCCCTGACGAATAAAAATAAAAGAATTCTATTTGCTCTGAAATCTTATCTTTATCGAGCCATACAAACAGCGTGTCGTCGGGAGAGAAGAAGTGTTCAGCCATTCTCAATTTGTGATTGATATTTTCTGGAATAAACACTTTCCGATGACATCTGTCATATTCTAATCGATAAAATGCGCCTCCCAGTAATTCTACAGGAAGGATTTTGGGGGCGGGGATTACAATTTGCTCAATGGATGGGCAATCACTAAAAGCTGAAAGCCCTATCTCGATTAGATTTGCGCTATTCTGCAAATCGACAATTTTCAAATTAGGACAATGTGAAAAAAAGCCTTTCGGAATACGGTGCATCCTTTCGGGAATAACAACGCGAGTGATATTCATACTATACGGAAAAGGGTCGTATTTAAAATCCTTCTTTTCCGCTTCCGATAGCCACTTATCTATCGGCTCATGGTATTGCGTTGTGGAATTAAGCTGTATATCCTCAAACCCATTGTGGGAAAAGGCGTCAGCGCATAGTGTAACGAGAGTCTCTGGGACTATGAGAACGCCTGTAGTTGACGCAAGGCAGAAAGCTGAATCGCCTATGTAGCGCAACTTCTCAGGTATTGTTATTTCGAAGTCGTTGCCTTTGAGAGCATAAAAGGCGCGAGCTTTGATACTATCGGTTACGTTGTTGAGGTTGAGCGTGCCCGTCACTGTGGCATTGCGAAAAGCATCTTTTTCGATTTTGCCTGTCGGCGTCAAATCGCCGGCTATATGGCAATTACTGAAAGCTGCTTCTTGAATAACTTCCGTGGCGTTGTCGAAATTAAGGTTGCCATCAATTGTGGCGTTGTAGAAACTTTCTCTTGCGAATTTCACCACCGGGAGAGTGAGGTCGCCGGTGATGTGGGTGGCGGCGCAGGCGCGGTAGCCGATGCGGGCGGTGGCCGCGGGCATCTCGAGCGAGCCTTCGCGCTTGGGCGGGCAGAGCATTAGCTCGGTGAGGTCGCCGCTGTAGAGCACGCCGTCGATTAGCTTGAAGTGCGGATTGGTGTCGGCTATCTTCACCTCGGCGAGGTTGGGGCTGGCGAGCAGGTTGCTCTGCGGCACCTCCTCGTAGTAGTCGGGGCCTTCGTCGCGGTGACGCAGGGCGAGGCCGATGCCATATACCGCCATATGCTCGAGCTGCGCCGGAAGGGTGACGCTCCGCAGGTGGCTGCCGTCGATGCACCGGTCGTCGGCGGTGGTGCCGCGGTGGGTGCTGCCGATGTAGGTCACAGAGTTGGGCAGTATCAGCGTCTCCACCCTCGAGCCGCAAAACATCGCGTAGGTTATCGTGTTGGCCTCTACGGCCATTCCGGGCAGGTAGTAAGCCGGTCCCTCTTTGGGCTTGGGCACATATTTGAAGGTGTAGAATCCCTCGCCTATGATGTTGGCCTCGGAGAGGTCGAGCACGCGGCAGGCGCCGCTATCGACCTCGGCGTAGCGGCCGTTGTCGCTCGATACCTGCGCGCCAATCATGTGGCGGATGATGCGGAGGTCATCGCCGTTGATGTCGCCGTTGACCTTCAGCTCCGTCACCGTCTCCTGCTGCTCGGGGGTGATGTACTCCTTGAGCGTACCTGCGGCCGGCAGCGTCACCTCGAGCGCCGAGGCGGCTGCAGTCACGGCTACAAGCATTGTCGTAATTGCAATGAGTCGTTTCATCGGAATAAGTGTCATTAATTGATTCTATCGGAGCAGGATGCCGTGGCAGCGCAGCTGGGGCGGTGTCAACGGCGGAAGAGGGAGTCGTAGTCGAGGCGGATATACTTGTTGGTGGCGAGCATGGCGGCAAGGGCGCAAATCACGATGCCGAGGAGCAGGAGAGCGGCGAAGACTAAGCCCATCATCGGATAGCTGACGAGTTGCGGCAGCTGCGAGATGGCTTGAGTGCCGTAGTAATAGGCCACGCCCAGGAGCAGGCATGCGATTATGGCAGCGAGAATGCCGTTGACGATGCTCTGTGTGACGAAAGGCCGACGGATAAATCCCGACTTGGCCCCCACGAGCTTCATAGTGTGGATAGTGAAGCGACGTGAGTACACCGAGAGCCGGATAGTGTTGTTGATAAGCGCAAACGAGATGATGGTGAGGATAGCCGCAATGATAATCAGCACAATGGCCACGGAGTTGATGTTGCGGTTGACCGAATCGACTACGTCTTTCTGCACCGACACCTGCTCCACCAGAGGGTGATTGCGGAGCGGGGCTATGATGGCATTGAGGCTGTCGATATTGGCGTATTGAGCGCGCACGCTCACCTCGATTTCGGGGCTGAATGGGTTGACACCGGCAATCTGCATCGGGTCCTCGCCCATCTCTTGGCTCCACTGCTCCAGAGCCTTATCGGCCGAGATAAGCTCCACGGCAGCCACCTTGGGCGACTGCTGCAGCTCCACCACGAGCCGGTCGGTCTGCGCCGTGCTGACGCTATCGCGAAGCACCAGCGTGAAGCCGATGTTCTCTTTAATCTGCCGCGTAAGGCTATCGCCCGCGATGGTGATTACTGCTACAAGTCCGAAAAGGAGTAAAACCAGAGCCACACTTATAATAGAAGTGATATTGGCATTGAAGAATGATACTTTAGAACGCTGTTGGCTTTTGCCCATAATATTGCTAATTTTTCACAAAATTACTACCTGAAAGAGCCGTTGTCAATCATTTTAACAGTATTTTGCATTTCCGTATTCCCCACCCTAATTTATTACGTCGACACAAAAGCCTCCGCCGGCGAAGCGAAGGCTATCAAGGTCGAATAGTACGCCCGTGGGGAGTCGAACCCCAATCGGC
>CAMHGU010000184.1 GCA_946184715.1 uncultured bacterium
GCGCGCCACTTCGCGCTGCCCATAGTGCCGCTCATCGAGGGTGCCGACGTGAGCGAGGAGAGCTTCGACGCCAAAGAGGGCGTGATGACCAATTCGAGCAACGAGCGCTTGCAGCTCAACGGTCTTCAGGTGAAGGAGGCGATAGCCCGCGCCAAGGCCTACATTGAGGAGGCCGGCATAGGCCACGTCAAGGTCAACTACCGTCTGCGCGACGCCATCTTCAGCCGCCAGCGCTACTGGGGCGAGCCGTTCCCGGTGTACTACGACAAGGAGGGCACGCCCCACGTGCTCAGCGAGGCGCAGTTGCCGCTGCAGCTGCCCGAGATTGATGAGTATAAGCCCACCGAGAGCGGCGAGCCGCCGCTGGCCCGCGCCAAAGGCTGGACTACCGAGGCCGGCGACCCCCTCGAGGTGTGCACAATGCCCGGATTTGCCGGCTCCTCGGCTTATTATCTCCGATATATGGACCCGCACAACGACAGCGCCCTCGTGGGCCGCGAAGCCAACGAGTACTGGCGGCAGGTGGACCTCTACGTGGGAGGTACCGAGCACGCCACCGGACACCTTATATATAGTCGCTTTTGGAATAAGTTCCTATTCGACATCGGCGCCGTGTGTGAGGACGAGCCGTTCCGCAAGCTCATCAATCAGGGTATGATACTGGGCCGAAGCAATTTCGTGTATCGTATCAAGGACACCAACACCTTTGTGTCGCAAGGGCTCAAGGAGAAGTACGACTGCATGCCCATTCACGTCGATGTCAATATCGTATCGGCCGATGTGCTCGATCTCAAGAGATTCCGCGCTTGGCGGAAGGAGTTTGCCGACGCTGAGTTTGTCCTTGAGGACGGCAAGTACGTGTGCGGCTGGGCGATTGAGAAGATGTCGAAGTCGATGTTTAACGTGGTGAACCCCGACGACATCGTGGAGCGCTACGGGGCCGACACGCTGCGCCTCTACGAGATGTTCCTCGGCCCGCTGGAGCAGAGCAAGCCGTGGGATACCAACGGCATCGAGGGCGTGCACCGCTTCCTGCGCAAGTTCTGGAACCTGTTCTGCGCCGGCGATACGGTAAAGCTTACCGACGAAGCCCCGACGGCCGCCGAGCTTAAGTCGCTCCACACGCTTATCAAGAAGGTGACGGCCGACATCGAGACGTTCAGCTACAACACGGCGGTGAGTGCCTTTATGATCTACGTCAATGAGATGACGCAGCTCAAATGCGCCAAGCGCGCCGCGCTGGAGCCGGCAGTGGTGCTCCTCGCGCCTTTCGCGCCCCACATCGCCGAGGAGCTGTGGCACTTGCTCGGCCACGCTACCACGGTGTGCGACGCCGAGTGGCCGGCCTACGACGAGAAGTACCTTGTGGAGGCCAGCCTGCGCTACCCCGTGCAGTTCAACGGCAAAGTGCGCTACACCATCGACGTGCCCGCCGACGCCACCAATGAGGCCGTGCAGCAGGCCGCCCTCACCCACGAGCTCGCCGAGCGCTACCTCGAAGGACGCCAGCCCCGCAAGGTAATCGTGGTGCCCAAGCGCATCGTCAACATCGTGGTGTGACCCCCCATAGCGTTACAGCGACTACTTATAGATACCTCCTCCCCCTATGAAGAAGGTTCAAAATTGGGTGCTTGCCGCCATCCTGATAATCAGCGGCTTCGGAGTGCTCACATCGTGTAGCGATGATACCACGCTCGGCGTAGCCACACAAATCAAAGGACGATGGACTACGGCCGAGGCCGGCGCCGCCGAGGTGCTCTGGGGCGGCGGCAAGGCGCTGCGAATGACCGAGTTCGCCACCGATGGCACCGGGTGCACCGACATTTACTATCTGCTCAGCGACGACATCGCCATAGCTCGCTCCCACCGCACCTTCCGCTACACGGCCACCGCCGACGGACAGCTGACACTGTCGATGGACGACAACCAAGCCACTGAGACGTTCACCTGGAGCGTGACCGACGGCGCCCTGATGCTCAACGCCGGTGACCGGCAGCTGACCCTGCACAAGAGCGACGACGCCACCGAGCGGAAAATGACCGAGTGGAACGCCGATGCCGAAATCTTCACTGTCCCGGCACCGGCTCGCTACACCGTCTTTGTGTACGGCAATGCCGAAGGCGACATGGACAACATCATCGAGGAGGGACTCTGGGACCGCCTGAAGCCCGTGCTCACCGACCCGGCCAACGTGCGCGTGGTGTGCTTCTACAAGTATGGCAAAGATACCAACAGCAAGTACGACCACGACGGCGACATAGTGTGGTTTGAGCTTAACAGCACCACCGACCTCAACAACCTCAAGAACGAAGGGCTGCAAGCTCACGTACCGGCACAGGTGAGCGAGGAGTTGAAATTGTGCGACCCGTCCACGCTCCGTATGGTGATGCGATTCAGCTCGCTGTTCTGCCCGGCAAGCAACTACGTCTTTGCCATCTGGGGTCACGGCAACGGCTTCGACCCCACGTGCGACGTCCCGGGAAAGTACGATACCGACCAAGCCAATGCCGCGCGGGGCGTCACCCGTGGCGTGATAGGCGATGAGTGGAACGACGACGAGCAGCTCGATATGTACGAGCTCTCCGGCGCCATACGCTCGGTCAGCGCCCGCCCGTTCGACAACATCTTCTTCCACAACTGCCTCATGGGCAACCTGGAGACCCTCTCCCAATTGAGCGACATCACCGGCTACATCGCCTGCTCGGCCCATCTGCTCAGCAGCAACGGGGAGATACTCACTGAATATATCCGCGGCCTTATCGACAAGGGCAACACCCCGGAGGCTATCGACCAAATGTTCATCAACGCCGACAAGCAGTGGCGACAGGACTACCTTGACGAAAGCCCGACGCAAGAGCCGGGTCCCTCAGCAATCAATGGCGACTTCAAGCTGCTGCGCGCCGACCGGCTCGACGCTGTGATGGCGGCCGCAAAACGGTTTGCCGACCGCCTCGTGGCGCAATACCCCGCGATGAGGCCGGCCATCGACCGCGCCACCTGCAAGGTGTACCGCTTTATTACCCCCCAATATTTTGCCTCCTTCTTGGCGCCATTCTTCGACCTCGCCGACTACGCTCACAAGGTGGCCGAGGAAACCGCCGATAAGGAGTTTGCCGACATCGCCGCCCAACTCGACGCCGCTTTCGCCGACGCTATCGTAAGCTATGTGGATATCAACTGGAACTCCGCGGAGTTCTTGCCGCACTATACGCTCAGCGTGTGCCTCGTCGACCACGACATCTACACGGCCGACTTCGTCAACAATTTCTCGTTCTTTAACCCCCTTGTCAACTTCAATCAAGGCTATGAGCAATCGGCATTCCACCGACTGACGGGCTGGGGTGCCTGGCTCAATACCAACCTACAGCTCCCCACCGGCAACCCCACCAGCGGCGGCCACCAAAGCCCCGAGTGATAAATAAATTAGCGAGGGAGTTTCAATAGCATTTATAGTGGCTATAGTTTCTATAGCTACTATATAGCTTAGGTATAAAGTGTCGGCCCCCGTAGCATTAGCGCTACGGGGGCCGGCTATTAACGAGCTATGAAAAAAGCTTGGTTGATTAGAGCTTCGGGCCGGCAGCTACGAGAGCCTTGGAGGCTTCGTTGCCTTCGTACTTCTTGAAGTTCTTGATGAAGCGGCTTGCGAGGTCTTTGGCCTTCTCTTCCCACTCTTCGGGCTTGGCGTAGGTGTCGCGCGGGTCGAGGATGTTGGGGTCCACGCCCTTAAGCTCGGTGGGCACTACGAAGTCGAAGTAAGGAATCTTCTTGGTGGGAGCAGCGTCGATGCTGTGGTCGAGGATGGCGTCGATGATGCCGCGGGTGTCCTTGATGGAGATGCGCTTGCCGGTGCCGTTCCAGCCGGTGTTGACCAGATA
>CAMHGU010000185.1 GCA_946184715.1 uncultured bacterium
GCTGCGCGTCAATGTGGGGCTAACAAGCTGCGACCTTTTCAAGGTCGTAGGCAGGTGCCGGCCAATGCAAGATGCAATTTGCAATTGCGCAATTGCAAGTTGCAGAGGAGTATTCATTGCGTGGGTGCCGGCCGGGGTGCTGAAGGTGGCTACACTGCCGCAACCATAATGAAGCCGTGAGCCCCGATGAGCCCACGGCTTCATTGCGATAGAAGCTCTAGATTATCTAGACTATCTAGGCTATCTATGATGCGGGTCAACGATTTACGCGGAAGCGCTCGTTGCCGGTGGTGAAGTAGTCCACAATCTGGCGCGCGGCGGCAAGGCCGGCGTTGATATTGGCCTCGGCAGTCTGGGCGCCCATCTTCTTGGGCGTAAACATCACGCGCTTGGCATCGAGGGCGAGGAAATCAGCCTCGCGGTCGGGCTTGACGTCGGCGATATACATCAGGTCGGTACGCTCGGCGAGGATGTCGAGGAGCGAAGCCTCGTCGATAATCTCCTTGCGGGCAGTGTTGATAAGGATGCCCCCCTTAGGCATCAGCGCCACGAGGTCGCGTCCTATGGAGCCGCGGGTGTCGGGGGTAGCGGGAATGTGGAGCGACACGAAGCGGTTGTTGCTGTAAAGCTCATGCAGGTCGTGAACGGGCGTGACACCCTCGGCGGTGAGCACGGAGTCGTCGAGATAGGGGTCGTAGGCGCTCACCTCCATCCCGAATCCCTTAGCGATGCGGGCCACGTTGCGCCCCACCTGGCCATAGGCCTGGAGGCCGAGGCGCTTGCCCTTAAGCTCGAAGCCCGAAGTGCCGTCGAAGCGGTTGCGAGCCATCGACACCAGCATACCGAATACCAGCTCGGCCACGGCGTTGGCGTTCTGCCCGGGGGTGTTCATCACCACCACGGCTTTCTCGCGGGCGTAGGCGAGGTCGATGTTATCGACGCCGGCTCCGGCGCGCACCACGATGCGGAGCTTCGGGGCGGCGTCGAGCACGTCGCGGTCGATGATGTCGCTGCGCACTATCAGAGCCTCGGCGTCGGCCACGGCGGAGAGCAAGTCGGCGCGGCTGCCGCGCTCAAGCAGGGCCAGCTCATTGCCCGACTCTTCCACTATCTTACGGATTCCCTCCACGGCCACCGGCGCGAAGGGCTTCTCGGTTGCTACAAGTATCTTCATTGCTGTATCAGTGTTTAGCTTCAAACTCTTTCATAGTGTCGATAAGGAACTCTACGCTACTCATAGGCAGAGCGTTATAGAGCGAGGCGCGGAAACCGCCCACAGAGCGGTGCCCCTTCACGCCCACGATGCCGCGCTCGGCGGCGAAAGCGGCGAAGTCGGCCTCCAGCTCCTTGTATTCGGGCTTCATCACGAAGCACACGTTCATAATGGAGCGGTCCTCGGGCACGACGGTGCCGGTGAAGATGCGGCTGGCGTCGATAGCCTCATAGAGGCGCGCGGCCTTGGCCTCGTCGAGCTTCTGCAGCGCTTCCACGCCGCCCAGCTCGCGATACCAGCGGAGGGTCTGCAACGCCACGTAGATGGCATACACCGGCGGGGTGTTGAACATCGAGCCTTTATCGACGTGGGTGCGATAGTCGAGCATAGTGGGGATAGCGCGCTCCACCTTACCCAGGGCCTCTTCCTTCACAATCACGAAGGTGACGCCTGCCGGGGCCAGGTTCTTCTGCGCGCCGCCATAGATGAGGTCGTACTTCTTCACGTCGATGGGGCGCGAGAAGATATCGCTCGACATATCGGCTACCATAGGCACAGCCACATCGAGGTCGCGGCGAAGCTCGGTGCCGTAGATGGTGTTGTTGGTGGTGATATGGAAGTAGTCGGCATCGGCCGGCACGGTGAAGTCCTTAGGCACGAAGGTGTAGTTGGCCTCCTTCGACGAAGCCACCACATCCACCTCGCCAAAGAGGCGAGCCTCCTTGATGGCCTTGTTGGCCCAAGTGCCGGTGTCGAGGTAGGCAGCCTTGTGGCGCAGAAGGTTGAACGGCACCATGCAGAATTGCAGGCTGGCGCCGCCGCCGAGGAAGAGCACCTTGTAGCCCTCGGGGATATCAAGCAGCTCCTTGAAGAGGGCGGCGGCCTCATCGATTACTGCCTGGAACTCCTTGCTGCGGTGAGAGATTTCGAGAATTGAAAGGCCGGTGCCGTCAAAGTCGCGCACAGCCTCGGCAGCCCGGTCGATGGCGTATTGGCTCAATATCGACGGGCCGGCGTAGAAATTATGTTTCTTCATATCGTAGTAGTTTTTGATGATTTCTGATTCGATATGCAAATATATAACAAATATCAAAGCGGAGTATCGTTTTAAGCGATAATCTTTCGCGATAGCCGGCTTTATCCCGCAAAATTTCCAATCGCTATTGCGCATATCGAAAACAATTCATAAATTGCGCCTGTAAATCAATGCGATAACAGTAATACCAATAACCATTAACTATTAATGCAAACAGCTATGAAAACGTTCAGTTTTAATTTTGCGGCGATAGCCACATTGACGATAGCACTTGCCGCCGGCCTGGCCGCTTGCGGCGATGATGATTCGGGCGGCAACGGCAATGGCAATGGAGGTGATGTCGAAAAAGACGGCACCTACAACCCCAACGGCGAGATTACGAGAATCGACGTGGCGGATATATGCCCTGATGCCAACCATCCCCACGTCATCGACCTCGGCTTCGGCACCAAATGGGCGTGCTGCAACCTCGGCGCGTCAAGACCGGAGCAAGGCGGCGACTATTTCGCTTGGGGCGAAACCGAGCCACGCACCGTTGATGACTACGCCTACAAATACGGCGACTTGACCGAATGTCAATACATAGGCGATGACATCTCCGGCACTCAATACGATGCGGCAAAGGCTCAGTGGGGTGCTCAGTGGTGTATGCCCTCGCTTGCCGAATATCGCCTCCTCTTGCGAAGATGCACTTTCGCTGCCGCCTTGATGGAGGGCGAAATGGGTCTTTTGGCTACGGGGACTAACGGCAAAAAGATTTTCCTGCCTATGGCGGGCACTCTTCCCTTCAGTTATCCCGGCGAGGGGTGGTACTGGACATCTACCGTCAATGATCACGAGAATGGCACTCGCGCCTACGTGTTGGCTTTCGACGCGATGGAGACCGATTGGCACGTGGGGGCGTACCGTGTCAACGGGCTGACGATTCGCGCCATCTCAAAGTAAGTGCATTTCTTCATAACTAAACCGAGCAGAGGGCGTTAGTTCGAGCCCCCTGCTCGGTTTATATGCCTAAGCCAGCGTATCAGCCCGCCATTCGGCAGGTAAAGACCGAAACGCCCTTAATATGCTCTCAATTGCCGGCGAGCACCATCTCCAGGAGTGCCGACACGTCGTTGCCGTCGACCGAGCCGTCGGCGTTGATGTCGGCCACGGCCGTCTGCTCATCGCTCACGCCGCCCGCGAGCACCATCTCGAGCAGAGCCGACACGTCGTTGCCATCGACCGAGCCGTCGCCGTTGATGTCGCCTCTTAGGGCGTCGTCTTCGCCTTCATAGTCATAGTAATTCCCGCTACTTATCTGCATAGGCCACCAGCCTTTAGCGCGCGAGGCCTGCACCTGTGTCTTGGTCATCGACTGGCCATCGCTGTCACGGGTAAACAAATAGCAGGTCTTACGGGTGGGGCGATTGTCGAGCGCGGCGATAAATCGGTCGATGGCTTCGCCTTCAAGCCGGTTATCGTAGCAGTATATCGGCGCTTGAGCTGAAGTAGCGGCCTGCGGCATCGATTGGGTTGACAACAGGAGCGAGGAGAGCTGATTCTCTTGGCACCGGAGCTTCTGCAGGGCTGTGTTGGCCTCCAGATTGAGCTGCTGCAACCGGTTGCCGTCACATATCAGCTC